>JAJZNH010000163.1 GCA_021811745.1 Acidobacteriota bacterium | reverse complement strand
GTAGGGGGACGGCGCTCCGTTCGCGACCGAATGCGTAAAAACCACCGACGCGATATCCTTCATCGGAAACACGTAGGAAACCCCATTGGATCCGCGAAAAGAGACCGTCGTCACGCCTATCAATTGGCCAGTATAGGACTGCCCCCCACGGAGCGAGATGTGGTCGGAGACGTTGGAGAACACCAGCGACTGCACGTCCGCCAAAGGGAATGTGTATTGGATGCCCGAATTGTCCTTGAAGCTCAGCTTGCCATTCGGCGCGCCCGTGTAGGCTCCGGAATAACTTTTGCCGTCCCGCAGGATGACGAAATCCGCATGCGCGGTGGCGGAGAACAGGAGAGCAACGATCGAGAGCAAAACAAACTTTTTCATCCTCAACCTCATGACCGAGACCGCTCATTTCAAAATTAGGATCCAGGGGAAAAATCGAGCTGACTGGCTTGCATCCGTGCGGCTCAGGCGCTAGTACGTTTTCATAGTCCTACCTGCCGCCCGCCTTGTCAATGCGCTCTGCCGCAGCTGCGGCCCAGTCCCGGCCCACAAGCTTGTAAAACCTACCCTCCACTCGTCCGCAAGCCCTTCGTTCCCCGCAAGAAAACACCCTATCCGGCACCTGGGACGCGATGTGAAGTAACGGAAAAATGAAGCCCCATGGACATCCCTTCATGGCGCTGGCGTCAGCTGCCGGTTTACTGGAATAACGTTTACATGCTATCGTCCAATTGCCCTTGGATGGGGCGCGGACACCGCACTTTCGCGCGGCGTCTGGAGAAGAGGCGGAAACTGTGAAGAGACTGTTTTCATGCATTGGAACCATGACTGTGGCTGCAATGGCGCTTACGGCCGTTGCGCGAGGAGAGGTAAAGATGGCGATTTGGGGTCATACCGAGAAAGGCGAGGCCGTGCCAATCTACACGCTGACAAGCGGAAAGATTGAGGTGCGGGTAACAGCGTACGGCGCGAGACTGGTGAGCATCAAAACGCCGGATCGCAATGGCAAGGTGGAAGACATCGTACTCGGGTATGACTCGCTGCAGGACTACCTGAAACCCAATCCGTACTTTGGCGCCATCGTGGGCCGCTACGGCAACCGCATTGGCCAGGGCAAGTTCTCGATCGACGGAAAACACTATCAGATTCCGATCAACAATGGCCCCAATGCCCTGCACGGCGGCCCTGTTGGCTTCGATAAGCACGTATGGCAGTCGCATGAGGTCCCGGACGGCGTGGAATTTACCCACGTAAGCCCGGATGGCGACATGGGCTTTCCCGGAAAGCTGACCGCCAAAGTGAAATACACGCTGGCGGGAAATACCCTGCACATTGACTACTATGCCACCACTGACAAGCCTACGATCCTTAACCTGACCAACCACGCCTATTTCAACCTCCACGGCAACGACAAGGGCAACGTGCTCGATCAGGAGATTGAATTGAACGCCGACAAGTACACACCGACGGATGCGGGACTGATTCCGACGGGTAAAGAGGACCCAGTTGCCGGCACTCCCCTGGACTTCCGCAAGCTGACGCCCATCGGAGCGCGCATCAACGATAACTTTGAGGCGCTGAAATATGCCGGCGGATACGATCAGAACTTCATTGTGAACGGGAAGCCCGGCACGCTCCGCCTCGCCGCGATTGCGGAAGACCCAGTGAGCGGGAGAAAGATGACGGTGGATACGACTCAGCCCGGCGTCCAGTTCTACTCAGGCAATTTTCTGGATGGAACACTCACCGGGCGGCACGGGATCAAGTATCAGAAGCATTCGGCGTTCTGCCTGGAAACGCAGCATTTCCCCGACTCGCCGAACCACCCGAACTTCCCCAGCGCGGTTCTGCGGCCCGGAGAAACCTTCCACCAGACCACGACATACACTTTCAGCACGATAGGCGCAGCGAAATAGAACTGTCCTGAAAGATTCCGGGGCCTGCTGCCGGCGCGCAATGCGTTCCGGCAGCAGGCCCCGTATCTTTTGCCTGGCTATTTCGCTACTTTGCCGGAGTAAAGCGCATCGTTACCTTGCCCGATCCGGCCAGCGGAACGTGAACCTCGACGCGGGTGAACGCGTTTCCGTAGTCATTCACCTTGCTTTCAGTAAAGGTGACTGGCACAGGCGCATCAATCACCGCGCGCATCTGCTGGCCACCCAGTTCGAAGAGCAGCGTGCGCGCATCCACCTTCTGCCAGGTGCCGTGGGTGGGGAGTGACTCGATAATCTCCATCGGATGCGCCAATTCAAAATGATCGGTGATCTCGACAATCCCATTGCCGGCCCGGTTATGCACCATGGTACGTGTCACCCGCTTGAGCGCGGGAACGCTGTAGGCGTTGGTCATATCGATCGTGATGCTGTCTTGAGCATTTGAAAACGCGTGCGAAATGACGCTGACGTGAACCGTGGTTGCATCGAGTTGCAGATGGCCGCCGATCTCCGGCACCGGATGCCCGAACGAGTTGAGCAGTTTTGAGTCGAGCCGGTGCGGCCCGAAGGTCGCGCCGGTATAGTAATGCGGACCACCCGGATCGCCAACCGGTTGCACATTCTCCAAACCGATGACGAAGGAGCCAACGTCATTATGGCTGTGCGTGGTGTTGCCGCCGGCCTTGATGGTTACGGCGAAGTCCTGCCCCGGCGCCGGGTGCGAAACCAGTACACCGGAATCAGCATAGTAGGTATGCAGGTCGTGGTGGCTCAACTCGGGCGGCGTGGGCAGCGTGTCGCCCGGAACAGGAAAGAGATCGAGCGCGGTCGAGGTCAGACCCACATGCTGGAGCACATTGGCCTGCCTGGCCGACGCTGGAACCGTGGCGGGAATCTGGAAGATGTGGTCGATCACCATCAGCAGATGAGGATCAGCCTTGGGCATGGTGCCGGCATCGCCGAAGGCAGCCGCGTTGCCTGGCATCATGGGAAATTCGATGCCAAACAGCGCCACTTTCTGCATCTTGGGGCTGGCCAGAAGGTCGATCTTGCCGTGTGTTACCCGGAACAGATTCTCGCGCAGTTCGATGAAGTGCATGAATCCGTAGTTCCAGTACCCCAGGCCCTCCGTGTCATAGCCGTCGGAGTTGAATCCGTCATCGTAGTGCTGGATGTAGTGCTCGGCAGCAGCCGCAAACAGGGCGCGGTCTTCCACGCTCGGCAGCATGGCGAGCGCGGCGCCGGTGACGCCTTTCACGCAGACCGCATTCCAGTTCATATCGGCGTAAAGCCACCAGTTGCCGTTGTGATCCTCTCCGGTTTTGCCCGTCTCAAATGACTTCCGCATCGGCCCGAATACGTGCTTTTCCATCTCGGCGGCCACGTGCTTGCGCGTGGCTTCAGGAATCTTGTCGCCCAGCAGATAGAGCGCCTCAGCCAGATTGTCGGCCATGTCCGCCGAGTTCAGCTCAACGTAGTAGCGAACGCCGTGAAAATTAAGCAACTGTGGATCGTGCGCCGAGAGCGTCCACGAGGGCATATCGACCAGGCTGTTCAGCACTTCGTTGATACGCGGCAGAAAACGGCCGTTGTTCTCGACGCACTCAGCCAGCACCAGCGGGATCAACTGATCTTCGCGGCTATGCAGATTGCGTTCCATCGGCTGCCGGTCGCCCGTCCGGCTATAAGCCAGATAGGCCTGCGGATCAAAGGGGGGCAGCGGCTTGGCAAGCACCGCCTCAGCCTCCGGGATCGCCCATTGCAGTTGCGCGGCCCTGCCCGCCCAGGCGGCGCGGTCAGCGCACGGCACGCCAAAACCCGACGGTTGTGCCGGTAGCATGGCTGCAATCTGGTGAATCCGTGCCGTGCTCAGTTCAGCATATTTTTGCTGGGACCACGCGGAACGCGATGCCGTCATCCCCAACAGCATAAAGGCGAGCCCTGTGAAAACAGCCGCCGACGATGGCAGACCGGCGCGAAGCCATTTCCGCAAGCCCTTGGTACGTGTAATTGTGTCGTGGTTTGTGTTCTTCATTTTTCGGTAACGCCTCCCGAGCAGAATCTTCTCCGCGCGCCATATTCGCAGAATGAGGGACAGACCTGCAAGCAGCAATCGGGATCATTGCTGAATCCGCCCTCCGCGAATGAACTGCCTTTTCGCTCTTCAGGCCTGTCAGAAGAAGGTCTGAACCAGATCGACAACATCATAGCTGTCGTTCACCACAGGGATCGCGCGCCACTTGTCGAAGGTCAGGCAGGGATGCAGAATGTCGAAACCGATCATGTCGCCCACGCGCAGATTGTCCTGCTCGCCCTTCTTCATGTACGCGTGCTGGTCCATCATTTTGGTCACTGACCAGTGCGCCGGAGCAGGATCAGGTGCGGCTTGTCCCGGCCTGTAGTGCAGCGCCGGAACAGGAAGGCCGGAGTCAAAAGCGGCGTCGCGCTTGCCCATGCCGATGATCGCCTTCTCTGCCTCCGGAACCGATTGCACATAAGCCCAGACTCGCAGCGCGGGCAGGAGACCCGAACGCATCTGCCGCGCAACGGGATTGCGTTCGAGAATCTTTGCCTGCGCCTCGCGATAGGCGCCGACGTCGTGCGTGAGATAACAGCCGGGACGCAGAACAATCTCCACGGCATCACCAAATCCAGCAGCGGAAAAGACCTCTGCGACCACGTCATACCAGACCGAACCGGCACCGGAAAGCAGGGCGGGCTCCCGCTGGAATCGCTTTTCGGCGGCAAGCCTGCGCGTAACGTCCACCGCCCGTTCGAGAAATGCGCGAATGGAAGACTCGTCCTCAAGCACGCCCTCATACATCTCCACGCCGCACAGGGCGATGGCATCGCGCCAGCGGGCGAGCGCAGCCAGCACGGACTGCAGTTGATCCTCATTGCGCACGCCGGTACGCCCACCCATCACGCCCAGTTCCAGCAATACCTGCAATCGCAGCCCCCGCGCGGAAAAGAATGCCCCCAACTGATCGATCTGATCCGCCGAATCGGCAAGGCAGTAGTAGTCGAAATCAGCATCACGCAGAAGGCGCGCGATGATGGCCATATTCTCTTTGCCCACCAGTTGATTCGCCATCAGCACGCGGCGCACGCCGTGCCGATGGGCAATCAGCGTTTGGTGCGCGGTCGCCAGCGTGATGCCCCAGGCGCCATGCTGCAATTGCATCTGAAAGAGCCGTGGAGCCATCGTGGTCTTGCCGTGAGGCGCAAGGCGAACCCGGTATGCCTCGATAAATTGCTGCATCCAGTTCAGATTGTGCCTGAGCCGCCCCTGGTAGAGCACGGCGGCCGGCAGGCTCAGGTCTTCTTTCAGCAGGTTCCAACCGAGCGCAACAATTTCTTCCGCCGTACACTCACCTTCGAGAAAGCCAATGCCTTTATTGAAAGGAGAGATCGCGGCGTTCAAGTCCGGGCGGGCGCTTTTGAGTTCGGTCATTGAAGAAGCCTCCATATGCCTGGGAAGAAAAATGCGATGGCCGATGTCCATGCAATGGATATAGCGTATATCCTGTAGGCGCCGTGATGTTGAACTGCGACACCCTCATTCAAAATACTCTTGTGCTGGACGGCAGCGGGACGGCGCCGGAACGCGCCGACGTTGCCCTGCGCGATGGCCTCATCTGCGAGGTTGGTCCCGCGCTGAAGTGCCGGGCAGCCGAGACCATCGACGCCAGGGGCCAGGCGCTCGCTCCGGGCTTTATCGACGTTCACACGCATGACGACATCGCCGTAATCCGAACACCGGAGATGCTGCCGAAGCTATCGCAGGGAGTCACGACGGTGATTGTGGGCAACTGCGGCATCAGCGCAGCTCCGGTCACGCTGCGTGGCGAGCCGCCCGATCCAATGAACCTGCTCGGGAACGCCGGCGATTTCCGCTATCCAACCTTTGCCACTTACACCGCCGCGATCAGGGATGCGGGGCCGGCCGTCAACGTGGCCGCACTCGCCGGCCACACCGCGTTGCGCAATAACCACATGGACCGCCTTGATCGCAGCGCAACCGTGGGCGAGGTGGCGGCGATGCGCGGCCAGCTTGAAGAGGCTCTCAACGCCGGAGCACTGGGCCTGAGCACCGGCCTGGCGTATTACAACGCCAACGCCGCCACCACCGAGGAGGTCGTCGAACTGGCGCGGCCGCTCGCCGCTGCCAGAGCGGTGTACGCCACGCACATGCGGGCTGAGACCGCCAGGATTCTCGACGCTATGCACGAAGCCTTCGAGATCGGCAGGCTGAACCAGGCGCCCGTGGTCGTCTCCCATCTGAAGTGCGCGGGCGTCGATAACTGGGGCCGGAGTGAAGAGGTGCTACGCGCGCTTGAATCTGCGCGCGAGATGCAACGCGCCGGATGCGACTGCTATCCCTATGCGGCCGGTTCCAGCACGCTCGATCTGCGGCAGGTGGACGAGCGCGT
>JAJZNH010001014.1 GCA_021811745.1 Acidobacteriota bacterium | reverse complement strand
CCGATCTATAGATGTCCGGCCATCCATCGCCGTCGTAGTCGATCAGTGCCACCCCGCCGCTCATTGACTCCACAATATATTTTTTCTCGGGCGAGGAGAGGTGATTGAAGTGAATGCCCGTCGAAGCAGTAATATCCACGAGCCGGGGAACTCGGAGCTGTTCGCCGGCAGCTTGTGGCTCCACTTTTCGTGCCGCCGGTGCGGTGCGCGGAGGATGCTGGCTCTCGAGAGATGCGGCGGCTATGACAATCAGAGCGGCCACCAAGGGGAAACAGCACAGGATTCGCACAATCGACGGACCTATCAATATTGGGTGAGCCCAATCGGAGTCTACATGGGATTCGTCCGCCCGCGCAGTTGCAGGAAGACTTTGCTGAGCTTGCTCTTCAGATCCTGGTAGTGACGAAACTGTTCCATCTCGCGTTCCGCATCCGCTTTCCGCCCCGCCTGCCGGTAAAGAACGCTCAGGCGATAATGAGCCACGATGTTGGTGGGATCGTCCTTGACTGCCTGCTCCAGGATCGCGATTGCCTCGCGATTCTGATGCATGGAGATCATCACCTTGGCCATGTCCGTCTCCGCATCGGCATCCCGCGGTTGCAAGGCCAGGGCCCGTGCGTCGTCCTGCTTCGCGGCGGCAAAGTCCCCTTTGTCGGCCATCATTTCGCCCAGCGAGCGCCAGGCCCTCTCGTCGTACTGATTCACCGCGAGCGCAGCTTTAAACTCGCCTTCAGCCTCTGCGTTCAAAGCCGGGTCCTGAGCCTGCCGGAGCTGCTCGGCCAGCTCGAAATGCGCCCCCGGAACATTGGGGTTCAGCTTGATCGCCTCCCGATACTCCGCGATGGCATGCGGCCGATCTCCCTGCCGGACATATTGGTTGGCCAGCATCATGTGCATCTCCGCCGAATCCGGTGCCGCCATGGTCATGGAAAGTAGCGACTGGTCCATCAACTGTTGCGCGACTTCGTAGGCCGCAAACAGGATCTGCGGATTCTGTGGATCCAGATTCTCCAGCTCTTCCACCACCTGGGCGGCCTGCGCCAGATTGCCGGTTGAAGTCACCACCTCAAGCAATTCCAGGCCGGTCTGGATGCGGATCTTCGGGTCGTCCAGCTTGGAGAAGGCTTTGCCAAGGTCGTCTTCCGCACCGCTCAAGTCCCCGGTGCGCTTCTCGGCAATTCCCAGCAGAGACTCAATCTTCCAAATATCCGGCTGAAGCCGCACCGCGGCGCGCATCTGCGGAATCGCCTCCTCGTACTTCCCCTGGAAGTACAACAGCACCCCCAGGTTTCCGCGCGCATCCACGTCGTTCGGCTCGAGAGCTACGATCTGGCGCAACACGGGGATCGCCATCTGCGGCTGCCGCTCCTCCAGATAGCGCTGAACCTCTTGGTTCAGCGCCTTCACCTTGTCTGCTCCATTCTGAGCCGTCTGTGCCTTCAGGCCCAGCGCCTGCGCCAGAATCGCAATCGCCAGCAACCCGTTCGAAAAGAACGTCTTCATGTGCCTCGCCTGGAGTTAATTCCGCTTGCTGCTTCGCGGCCGGACCGCAGGCGCCCAAGGAGCCGCCGGTCCGATCGCACTGTCCATAACTGATTGAGGGCGAGCTTACACGTTGGAATCGAGAATGTCGAGCCGGATACCTGCCCCTTGCGCTTCTCCCGCTCCCAGGAACGGCCCTTGGCTCTTCACAGCGAATCCACCCCGCGGTTCGCTCCCAGAAGCGAAGCCAGATCGCTCCTTTCATCGCGCGTGGAACCCATTTCCTTGCTGGCCAGGAACAAGCGCACCTGCCGCTCCGCTCCCGCCGGAAGGCGGAGCCTCTGAAGTTCCCCTGAAACCAGCAGTGGTTCAATGCGATACTCCGGAAGCCACCCAAAGCAGAGACCACTGCGGACTGCCTCGATTGCCGCCTCAATCGTGTTCACCGTCACGAACCGTTGCGATGGGTTGTGCGGCTGCTGCCGCGGGTTGGGCCCGGAAGTCGCTTCGATCACGACCGCGAGGTGATGCCTCAAATCCGCCTGCGCGAGCGGCTCGGATCCGCCGTGGAGCGGATGGTCAGCCCGCGCGACTCCGCACATCCGGATATCGAGAAGGGACTGCGTGAGGTGATCGCGCGCCGGAAACGCGGTCACGCACAGATCGGCTCGATATGCGGAGAACTCCTCCGCCGCAGCCAGCAACGTCCCATGACGCAGCTTCGGGTAAACATGAGGATGCACCCGCGCCAGCTCCCCCAGGGCTGCGAACAGCCTCTCCTCGGGAAACAGGCTGTCGATCGAGAGCCTGATCTCGGTTCCGGCCCGGCTTCCAAGAGACGAAGCTCTCTCCTCCAGAGTCCGAAACCCCGTCAGGAGCGGCTCCACCTCTGTAAGCAAAGCTTTTCCCGTTTCTGTCAGTTGCGCCCTCCGTCCCTTCATTTTCAGCAACGGGGTTTCAAACTGATCCTGCAGGCGCGATATGGCATAGCTGATGGTCGATTGCGATCGGTTCATCCGGTCTTCGGCCGCGGTAAAACTCCCCAGTTGGTCCACCGCCTGCAGCACTTCCCACTGATCGAGGGTTGTATTCATGCCTATCTATGCCTCACGAGTTGCTATGAATAGCCAGCCGCTGAGCCCCGTCTGAGCAGCTTGCGACAATTTCGATCAATATAATTCGAAAAATACAGCTTGTCACCGATTTTAATTACCGGGTAGGATTCCGTTTCTTTCACAACGGGCCCATTGGATGCACCCTAGGTAAACGCTTCCCCAATCTTAATTTGCCTTCTTCAATCAAACCGGCGGCATAACCCCCACCGGGTTGGTAGTTTGCAGGACCGATTCTCATTCGGAGGCTGATATGACTCGATCGATGTGCTTCTCCGCAGCGTTATGCGCGCTGTCTGCGGCCATGGCCTTCGGCCAGGCCACCAACTCGGCAGACGTCACCGGCACCGTGACCGACGCCTCGGGGGCGGTCGTACCCGGCGTTACGCTGACGGTCACAGATGTGGATAAGGGTCTGAAGCACGTCTACCAGACCAACGATGCCGGTGCCTACGATACCGGTTCCATTACGCCTGAGGACCACTACATTTTCGTATTTAGCAAGGAAGGGTTTGCCTCTCTGCAGCGCGGTCCCATGGTCCTGCATGCCAGCCGCATCGGTATGAACGTTCAGCTCACCGTTGGCCAGGCCACGCAGCAGATTGTGGTCAATGAGTCGGCGCCTTTGCTGGAAACAACCTCTGCAGAGCTCTCCTCGACTCTCCCGAGCGAGACCCTGCAAACCCTGCCGCAGACCGCTGGAACACCCGACTGGCAATCGTTCCTGGTGCTTTTGCCGGGAACCTCCGGCGTGCAGCAGAATGGTAACAGTGCGGCGAACCCCGGCATGGGCGGCGTGGCGGCCAACGGCAGCATGCCCTTTTCCACTGCCATGCTGGACGGCGCCAACATCAGCTCGCCGATGAGCGACAACGTCATCAACACCCCGATCTTCGACACCATCGGCGAAGTCAAGATGAGCGATTCGAACTTCTCGGCGCAGTACGGAACCGGCGGCATCATCTACAACCAGATCAGCAAGGGCGGATCGAATAGCTGGCACGGTCTTGGCTACGACTATTTCCGCAACACGTCCTTGAATGCCGCGACCTACGCGTTCGGCGCTCCCGGCGCCGCGGTTCCGGTCATTCATTGGAACGACTTCGGAGGTCAGGTCAGCGGCCCGATCATTCGCAACAAGCTATTCTTCCTGTTCGATGACGACCACACCATCAACCACGGAGGAGCAGCGCAGAGCTTTGCCACAGTGCCCACTGACGCCATGAAAGCGGGCGACTTTACCGGGCTGCCCGCCATTTACGATCCAACTACTCAGACCGTAACGGGATCGTCAGTGACGCGGCAATCGTTCGCCACCGAGTACGGTAATGGCAACAAGATTCCGTCCGGGATGATCGATTCGGTGGCCAAGAACCTCCAGGCGCTCCTTCCGGCGCCGAATATCTCCGGAACGCTCACCAATAACTATACGTTTATCATTCCATCCACCTCCACTCTGCAAAAGTACTTCGGGCGGCTCGATGCGGATATCACGCAAAACAATCGCCTCACGGGTTCGTCTGCATACAACTACGTTCTCGTCCAAGGTGTCAGTCCCGTCTATCCCGCCAACGCCACCAACGTCGACGTGGAGAATATGAGCGGCCAGCTCTCTGACGTCCACACCTTCAGCGCCGACGTCATGAACGAAGCCCGCGCCGGCTGGATGGGAGAATACGATCTGCTCACCTCTCCGACGCTGGGCCAGGGTTGGCCTACGAAGCTGGGGCTGCAGTTCGCCAAGGCAGACATCTTCCCAACCATCAATATCGCCGGTTTCAATGGGTTGGGCAACGGGAGTGCCACCTTTAGTCCTGGCGTCCACGCCAACTACAGAGAAAACGTGTTCGATCTGTCCGACGTGGTAACAATGATTCACGGTCGTCACTCCTTGCACTTCGGAGGTGAGTTGCTGATCTATCGCGCGGACTCAACAGCATGGGGCAATATCAATGCCGCCAACCTGACCTTTGCCGGCGTCTATACGGCGAGCAATAACTCAACGGCACCGGTTGGGGGATCTTCCTATGCCGACTTCCTGCTGGGCTATGCTGAGAGTTGGTCGGCTTCGGTCTCACCGACCTATTATGGCCGGCTCAAGGATCCGGCGTTCTTTGTACAGGATGACTGGAAACTCACTCCCAAGCTGACGTTGAACCTGGGCTTGCGCTGGGAAGGAAGAACGGGCTGGTCCGAGGCTTCAACAAAGCCGAATGAACGCTCGTTCGATACGACAATCACCAACCCGGCCACCAATGCTCCCGGTGCCATGTGGTATGCGGTCACCCATGTCAACGGCAGAACACAGTTGCAGAAAAATCAATGGAACAACTGGCTGCCCCGGTTCGGTGCGGCGTATCAGCTTGGCACCAAGATGACAGTGCGTAGCGGATTCGGCGTTTACACCTTCCCGTGGAACGTGGACAACTACGCCAGTTGCTGCATGGGCAATGCCTTCAACTCCAGCGGCAGCGAGAGCGACTCGACTGGAAACATCGATCCCGTGGTTCTGCTCTCCTCCAGCGGCAACACCAACTACCAGGGAGCAAAGGGCGCCAGCATCAACACCCGTTATGTCACCGCTCCTACCACTCCCAATGGTTACAACGGCCAGAGCGTCTCGTATATGCTTTATAACAATCCGATCCCGATCCTCTATTCGTGGAACTTGACCGTCCAACGCCAACTTACCGGAAACATGATGGCTGAGGTAGGCTACGTAGGGAGCCACGCCAAAAACCTCATCTTCAACAACGACATCAACCAGGTGGCGGCGAGCCAATTGGGGCCAGGCGATGCCGCCTTGCGTCCCTATCCGGAATTCCAGGCCATCACTGGATTCTCGACCCAGGCCACGTCGAATTACGCCGCATTGCAGGCGCAGATTAACCGTCGCTTCTCGAACGGCTTGATGTTCAACTTCAATTACACATGGTCGCACATGACCGATACCCAGGATTCCTCAGGCTGGGGCTCCAAAGAGGGAACCACGATCTTTCAGAATTCCTATGACCCGGAAGCCAACCATGGCGCTGCGAACTTCGACGTTCGCAACATGTTCAAGGCCTATGGGAGTTACGACCTGCCATTTGGTCAGGGCCGGAGATTTCTCAACAATAACAAGGCGCTCGATGAAGGTGTCGGCGGCTGGACGCTTTCTCTCACCTGGATTGGTCAGGGGGGCAATCCGTTCACGCCCTTTATGCTGGTCGACGATAGCTTCGCGTCGGCTCCGGGAGCATCCAATTACCACTGGTTCCCGAACGTGACGGGTAACCCGAAACCCGGCCACTTCCAGGGGATCAATGGCTGGTTCAATCCCGCCGCCCTGACGGCTCCGGCTGCGGGCACCTTCGGGACCATGCACCGCAACAGCCTCTACGGGCCCGGCGTGTATCAGATGAACGGCGCGCTTCATAAGACCTTCCCGATCTATGAGCGCATATCGTTCGAGTTCAGCGCCGATGCGACGAACACGTTGAACCATCCCTCCTGGTCTCAGCCCGATCCCGCCATCGGCCAAGGTCATGCCGCGCTGATTCGGGGCGCCTCGGTCGGCGGGCGCAACATCGAGTTGATCGGCAAGCTCCGGTTCTGACAACGAGTAGTGGTTTTCAGAATCCGCATAAGTAGTTAAGCAAGACTCCAACCTGCGGGCTGAAGGTTTTAACTTCAGCCTGCGCAACTCTATAAAAGCGCCGATCAATTCTATTGCCTCACAGGAGCCGCGGAAGAGAAATCACCTCTTCCGCCGTTTCCTCTTGCTACC
>JAJZNH010000523.1 GCA_021811745.1 Acidobacteriota bacterium | reverse complement strand
TTCTTGCCATTCGGCGTCAGTTGGATGCGCTCGCCCATCACCGTGAGTTGTCGAACTCCAGCTCCGGTTTTCAGGGCCACGGCTCCGCCTCGCACTTTCCAATGCGGCGGCGGTTCGTCGCCGGTCATATCGCTGAAGTCGTCAAAGAAGAGAGTCTTCTCTCCTGGGACGAAATCGCTCTTCACCTCTGTAAGATCGGGCTGGCTTGATGCGGCACTGGAAGCGGCGGCAGATGCCGGCGCGCCCTGGGGCTGAGCCGGCGCGGGAGGAGCGGGTTGCGAAGAAGCCTGAGGTGCAACAGGCGCCGGCGCAGCGGTCTGTGGATTGGAGGCAAGACTGGCGAGCGCCGGGCCGCTGCGTGACTTGGCCATCAAGGTCACTCGACTGCCGGGGTCCAGACGAATATCCGGTCCTTCGGTGGCAACCTGGATGAGAATGATTGCCGCCGCTGCCCCACTTGCCGCGCCGATTGCCGCGCCTTTGCCTCCACCTATGATTCCGCCGAGCAAGCCGCCGACTCCAGTTACGACAGCGGCTTTGGCGACGTTATTGGTCTTGCGCACGATCCGTCCCTCTTCGTCGACGTTTTGCCGGCCCTTGGAGTTAGTTACGGCTGTGACCTGACAGGAGACCGGGATCGACTCTCCTCGATGCTGCAACGTGTCAAAGGTGAAGTTCAGGACCGACTGGCCATGGAACTTACCCCCGGCACGGGCACCGGTCACTTTCCCTTCCATCGTGTCTCCGGCGAGGCTCTGCGGCGCAACCACACGCGCGAACAAGCGATCATCTTTGTGGCTGGATTGCGCAGACAGCGGGCCCATCAGTTCCACCTGGATTTCCATATCCTGGGCATGGACCACCCCCGTCCAGAGAAAAAGGAGAAAGACGCACGTGATACAAATCCTTGTGAATCGCATACCTGATCTCCTTCGCCTTTCATACGAGATCCGCACGCAGCTTCCCGCCCCCCGCGCGCGCAGGGAACGGTGGGTGCTAATGTGAGCCGGTAGCGGCTGTCCGTCAGTGACACGGGATACACGGTCGTGTGACGAGTTGGGGCTCTGGTGGCCTCAAGGCGCCGCAAGCTGAAGAATTGGGCGCAGCTCCAATGCGATCTTCATCCTTGGCTTATGCACGGATCTCAGGGTTACTTTTGAGAGACGGGTTTCGCGCCGAGGGTCTGTGCGCGATTCCGCCGGTTGGCGTGTTCCGGCGCAAGAGCAGCGGCAGGCAGCAAATGAGCATCTGCCGCTATTCTGATCTGTGACCGCAACGGCATCTACAAAGAAGAAGTCCCCGCGCCGGAAAGGTCTTTTGCGATCCTTTCTCAGCTGGCTTGTGGTTGGCTTGGCGCTTTGCTGGTCTGCCGCCGCACTGGCTCTGGTGGCTGCGCGGTGGATCGACCCGCCGACCACGGCGATGCACATGGAGCGGAGATTGCAGGCGTGGATTCACCACAGGCCGTATCACGAGCGATCCAGATTTGTTCCGCTCAGCCAGATTTCGCCCAACCTGCAACATGCCGTGATTGCGGCGGAGGACGCGCGCTTCTACCAGCATCACGGGTTCGACTGGCACCAGATCCAGATTGCTGCCGATGAAGATATGGACGGCGGCCGTGTGCGTGGAGCGTCCACGCTCACACAACAACTGGTGAAGAACCTGTTTTTCGGAACCTGGCGCTCGATCGTGCGTAAGGCCGCGGAGGCCTCGTTGGTGCCGGTGGCCGAGTTGATGCTGGGCAAGCGGCGCATTCTGGAGCTTTATCTCAATGAGGTTGAGTGGGGCCCTGGCGTTTACGGGGCGGAGGCGGCGTGCCGATATTATTACCGGATTCCGGCCAGGGGCGTGGAGCGGGAACAGGCGGCGCGACTGGCGGCGATTCTGCCGGCGCCGTTGAAGCGGCGGCCCGAACGCATGAATCGCTATAGCGAGATCATCCTGGGACGAATGAGACAGATGGGTTGGTAGTTTCCAGCGAGTCCTGGAGATCGAAGGGGATCTGGGACCGGACTGCCACGCGTCAAGGCTGGCGATTTCCAGCTGGCTCAGACCGGCAGTATTGGCCGTGCCGGCATCGCGAACCGCGCGAACACGGGCCGGGAGAGCTGCGTTACAGCCGGCCGGGAGGCCGGCGCTACCTGAAGCCGGTGTTCCTTATTGAGGGACACACTCGAAGGCCGCGCACTTTGAAGACAAAGACTTTGTACGTTTCGAAATGTAATTGCCCTGCTTCTCGGCGCGGTTTTGCAGAGAATTGCATTTGCTTCGGGTACGCTGGGAGCAATCATCTTGAAATGAAGCAATTGGTATGGCGGAGGGCCGCAGTTGGCCCTCTGAATCTTCTTCATGGCCATCTCTGCGGTTTTCGCGCTGTGGGAAGGAAGAAGAGTCCGGCGTCGCGGTGTCTGGGGTACGACTGTTGTTTGCATTACGCACCGCGCCTGGGCGCATGGTCACGACGACGAGGGCGTGCGGCGGCCGATGATGCTGCGCGCCGGGAGAGGAGCGGCGCATCGACAATACGTTCCCGAAATCGCTGCTGTTCTTCTTTTTCTGCCGCGCCAGCAGCCGCGGAAGATAGGCCGGAAATGGCGGACAGATGGCCGAAACAAACGAGAAGCGCAGGAAACAAAGCAAGAGCAAGAGGACGAAGAAAGGAACCCAATGCACATCGGGCCGTTCAAGCAAAAGCCAGGCGGCATGCGGCAGCCAAGATGCCAGAGACACACTGCACGGCGCAATCGACGAGGAGGTGAAAGCCAACTCCGGGAAGATAGCCCGAGCGATCGTCAGCAAAAGCATCGAGGGAGACGCGAGTTTGACCCGGCTGCTGGTGGACTGTTCGGGCGCCAAGAAGCGGCAGAAGGCGCCGACGGAGGAGTCCGGAGGTCCGAGCTTGGCGCGGCGCTGGGCTGCTGAGCGGCAATGGGATGGGCAGCTCGACTGCGACTCAGAAACCGGTTTCGGCGGCCGCGAGCCGGAGGTCTAGAAGAGCCGGTTTTCCTTTCAGCCCGCGTTCCCTGCCTTGCGCCAACTGTGGCGCAAGGCAGGGAGGCGGTTCGCTTTGAGCATCGCCGACAGCCAACCTGCTGGGTTGCTAACTTGGGACCGGCAGGGAATGAAACAGGGCAGTCAGGACTGTTTTGTGGGAGTGGCGCGGATGGCGCCGGTGGAGATGCCGCCATCGACGAGGAGGGTTTGGCCGCTGACGTAGCGGCTGGCCTCGGAGGCGAGAAAGACGATGGCGCCGTCGAGGTCGTGGGGCTGGCCGGGACGGCCGACGGGGATGCGCTCGACGAGGTAATCGAGCCATTGCGGGTCTTCATAGAGGACGTTGTTCTGCTGGGTGCGAAACCAGCCGGGGGCGAGGCAGTTGACAGTGAGGCCGAATTTGCCCCAGTCGGCAGCGAGACTCATGGTCAACTGGCGGATGCCGCCGCGGCTGGCGCCGTAGGGCGCGAGGTTGGCGTAGCCGAAGACGCAGGTGACGGAGCCGATGTTGATGATGCGGCCGTAGGCACGGGGAACCATGCGGCGTGCGACGGCCTGGGCGACGAAGAACGCGCCGCGGAGGTTGGTGTCAAGAACCTCATTCCATTCGTCCCAGGAAAGGTCGAGGGCGGGCTTGCGGATGTTGCAGCCGGCGTTGTTGACGAGGATGTGAATCTGGCCGAAGGCGTCTTCGGCGTTGTTGGCCATGCGCTCAATGCTTTGCGGGTCGCGGACGTCGAGCTCAAGCGCGAGGGTGCGGTGGCCGAGGGACTCGATTTCGGCCTGGAAGGGGGCGAGCGAGGCGCGGTTACGGCTGGTGAGGACGAGGTCAGCACCAGCGCGGGCAAGAGCGCGGGCGAAGTACTGCCCCAGGCCGCGACTGGCACCGGTGACAATGGCGGCTTGGCCGGAGAGGTCGAAGAGCGGCTTGGTCATTGGATTTCCGGCGTGAGGATGACTTTCATGATGTTGGGCTCGCCGGCGTGGAGGCGTTCAAACCAGCGCGGACCCTCTTCGAGGGCCGCGACCGCAGTGATGCAGGGGCGAACCTGGAGGCGGCCGCTGGCGATGAGATCGATGGCCTGTGGGTATTCGCCGGCGGAGCCGCAGGAGCCCTGGAGGCGCAACTGGCGGGTGACGACGGTTTGGAGCGGGAGGTTGACGTCAGGGACGATGTTGCCGATGAGGGTGACGGTGGCTCCCTTATGAACGGCAGCGATGGTGGCGGCGACGGTTTCATTGCGGCCCACGGCCTCATAGGCGAGATCGCCTCCCTGTCCTGCGGTGAGTCTGAGGACCCTGGCGGCGAGCTCGGCACCGGAGCAGTGGAGGGTCTCGTCGGCACCGACACGGCGAGCGAGCTGCAGGCGAGTGGCATCGACGTCGGCCACGAGGACGCGGGCGCAACCGGCGGCGCGGGCAGCCTGGAGGGTGAGCAAGCCGATCATTCCCGCACCGACAACCAGCGCGGTTTCGCCGCCTTGGGGCTGTGAGACGTGGACCGCGTGCAGGGCCACGGAGGCGGGCTCGAGCATGGCGGCCTCAGTGAATGAGACGGCATCGGGGAGGCGATAGAGGATGCGCGCCGGAACCGCGACATACTCGGCGAACGCGCCGTGGCGGCGGTAATCGCCGCAGGAGACTCCGACGACCTGGCGGTTGTCGCAGAGGTTCACCTGGCCGCGGCGGCAATAGGCGCATTGGCCGCAGTAGACGGTGGAGTCGAAAGTGACGCGGTCGCCTGGATTGTATTCGCGGACGTCGGAGCCCACTGCGGCGATTGTCCCGGCAGCTTCATGGCCCATGACGATGGGGGGGATGCGGCGACCGGAGGAGCCATCGTAGCCATGCACATCACTGCCGCAGATGCCACAGGCATTGACACGGACGAGGACTTCATCGGGGGCGACGGAGGGGACGGGAAGGTCGGCGATTTCGAGACGGCTGTATGCGGAGAGGAGCAAAGACTTCATGAATGGCTGGACCTTGGGACAGAAACCTAGTCCAGTATAAGTGCAAGACCATTCTTGCTGAGAAGACTGGTTAGAAGGAAAAGCCCAAACCGCCGCAGAAGGCCCGTTGGTCCTGAGCAAAGACGAGGAGCGAGCCGTCGCTGAGAATGTAGGGGCGATAGCCCTCGGCAAGCAGGTTGCGAACCTCAAGGAGCATCTCGATGCCTCCCGATCCATCGCGGGAGAGATGGATGGGTTGAGCGAAGCGCATGCTGAGGTAAGGATCAAAGGCGTTGACCGCGAAAGGGGCTACAGAGGTAACGGTGTCTTCAGGCTGCCAGCGGTAGGTGGCGCGCCAGTGGGTCTTGGTGCCATCGAGCACGCCGGAGAGGGCGAGTGCGTAAGTCTGGACGTAACGAGGATGAGCGAGGGAGAGGATCTGACCGGGCGTGGAGGATTGCGGCAGAGCGGGCATGACCAGCGCGTTGCCGCTGGCATAGCTGAGGCGAACCTGGTTGGCGCCAGGCAGACGGCGCTCGAAACTGGCCTGCACGCCCGTGGTGGAGAGATCCGGCCCGGCGGTGCGGAGCAGGCCGCTGGCGGGGTCGAAGATCATACCGGGGCTCATGGGGGCAGCTGCGGGACCACGAGGGGCGAAATGTCCGCTGGCCTCAAGGACGGGATTCTGAATGTTGTCGGCATAGAGGAGGATGGCCATTCCCGAGAAATCGGTATGGCGCTCCCAGCCGATCTCCTGGTGGAGGCCGTGTTCAAGGACCAACTGGCTGCCACGCGCGGAGAACTCGGGCAACAGCGTGGCTGCCTGGGTTCCGTCCCAAGCATCGGGATCCTCGACCATGGTGGCCATGCGGTAGCTCAGCGTGGAATTGCCAGCCTGCCACTGGACGCTCGCGAAGGGAAGGCCTTCAGCGACGGTGGAAGGAGACGATCCCAGGAGACGGCCCCAGGCTTCAATGGCTCCGACGTTGGCCTGAATGTCAGGACCGAAGTTCATGGTTTCAGAGCTGCGCATGGTGGCCTCGTTGAGGCCCGCTCCGCCGCCGCCTTCAATCTGAGGATGAAGGGCCACGGCGGCGACCGATTGCACGGAACCGACCAAACCCAGGTCCTGGCGGAAACCGAGCCTGGACTCCATGTCTTCATGGGTGTTGGGAGCAAAATCCACGCGTGCCAGAAGCTCGCGGCTGCTGCTCGGCGTAGCCTCAAGGGCCGTGGTAATGCGCTGGCCGCTCTCACCGAAGGTCCCCACCTGGCCGGTAGCCATCAGGCGGGCCATCACCTTAGGCCGTGCGCCGGAACCGTCTGAGACCACCATCAGCGGCCCGTTTTTCAACCAGCGTAGCAAGGGCCGGTCGGCCGCCGAACGCAGCGTCCAGATCCAATCATCCTTTTG
>JAJZNH010000283.1 GCA_021811745.1 Acidobacteriota bacterium | reverse complement strand
AAGCTTCTCGGTTTGGGATTGGGTTGTTTGCCTCCCAAAGCGGAAAGGGAGAAGACATATGAACCGATTAGGATTTGCGTTGATGGTGGGAGCGTTGGCATCGTTGGGTGTCGCCGGGTGCGCAACCAAGAACTATGTGCGTACCCAAACTACTCCTCTGGTGGACCATACAAGCAAATTGGAGAACGAGGCATCGGAGAATTCACGCAATCTCCGAGAGGTCGATGATCGCGCTCAGGCAGGCATCGCGCAGGCGCAGAACGCTGCCAACGATGCCAATCAGAACGCAAAGAACGCCAGCAGTTCGGCTTCCGATGCGCAAAATGCCGCGAATGATGTTGTGCATCGCGCAGACTCGCTGGCGTCGGTGGTGCAAGGACTGGACAACTACAAGCAAGTGGCGAACGTTACCGTCAACTTCGGCTTCGACAAGTCTGTGCTGACGCCGGGGGACAAGGATCAGTTGGACAGCTTTGCCTCGCAGCTTGCTTCGTCACAGAACTTTATCCTTGAAGTAACGGGCGGATGCGACTCGACGGGGCCGGCTCAGTACAACTATCAGCTCAGCGTGCGGCGGGCGGATGCGGTGGTGCAGTACCTGGCATCAAAGTACAACATTGCACCGCACCGGTTTTATCTGATCGGCATTGGCAAGGACCAGGAAGTAGCCTCCAACTCGACTCCTGCGGGACGCCTGAAGAATCGCCGCGTAGAAGTGCAGATGCTGACGAATATGAGCAGCAATCAGCAGGCGACGGCTTCAACCCAGAGTTCCAACGGCGCGGGAGCCAATTAGGCAGAAACGGCCGGCCGATGGACGCATTGCCGCCGAAAATTGAGTCAACAACCATTCGGCAGGCTATCCCCGCTCGACGGGGATGGCCTGTCTGCCTTTCGGGCCGTCGCCTGAGATCAGGAAGACGCCAGTGGGATTTGGCGAAGATGTTCCGCGCGCACCTCGGATGCAGTGAACAGGCGCAGGAAAGGGGCGATCCCGGCGGCGGCTTCCACGGCGGGGCGGCCATGGGCGTCCTCGCGCTCCACGATGCAGACAACGGCGGCAACGGTCATGCCGGCCGCTTGGGCGGCCTCGATTGCGTTGATTGTTGAGGTCCCTGTGGTGCAGACGTCATCCACGGTGACCACGCGCGCACCTTCTTTCGAGAAGCCTTCAATGCGGCGGCCGGTACCGTGGGCCTTTTCGGCTTTGCGGACCAGGAAGCCGTGGAGCAGCGGAGCGCCGGGATGGGACTGGGCGCGCCAGGCGCTAGCCGTGGCGACGTTGGAGACGATGGGATCGGCGCCCAGCGTGAGTCCGCCAACGGCCTCGGCATCTATGCCGTGTTCTTCAAGCAGCTCAAGGATGGCGTGGCCGGTGAGGCGGCCACCTTCCGCGTGCAAGGTGGTGATGCGGCAGTCAATGTAGTAATCGCTGGTGCCGCCGGAGGACAGCTTGAACTGCCCGAGACGGAAGCTGATGCGGGCGAGGAGAGAGAGCAACTGCTGAGCATAGGTGGTTGTAGGCATCGCTTTCGATTGTAAAGGCAACATTCAGCCAGCGGCGTTCAGCTACGCTCGTGCCGCCTGAAACAATGCAGGATTGGGCGCATGAATTGAGCCCGAGAGATCCGAGCTGAAAGCTGTTTTTTCACATCTTGTCCAGGTGCCGGAATCCATCGGTACCCAGCATCATGAAGGAGAAGAGCAGAAAGTTGTAGCAGGCGTGGACGAGCACGCTTGCGGCCAGAGAGCGGGTGCTGAGGCGCGTCCAGCACAGCACCAGGCTCACGCATACCAGCAGCACAAAGGGCCCGAAGGAGTAGCCGGTCTGCGCGGCATGCATCAGCGCGAAGGGGATACTGGTGAGGACGGCGGCGATCATCATGGAACGCATCGACCAGACTGGGTGGCCGCTTTCGCCGAGCATTGGCCTGGGCTGGCCGGTGGTACGCTCAGCAAACCAGTCAAAGGCGGTGCAGAGCGCAGGCAGCAGGAACCCGCGAAAGAAAATCTCCTCAAACAAGGGCGCGAAGGTGATGCCGAAGGCGAAGAGCATCCACGCAGCGCCAGGGCGGCGGAAAAGCTTGTCGATGGGCGTATTGGTAGGCCCGGGGAGCAGATAGCCGCTGAGCAGCGCCAGAAGGAAACAGAGCAGGGCCACGCTCATCAAATGACGGCGCTGGCGCAGAGCGGATGCAGCGTTCCATTGCATGCCGGCAAAAAAGCTCTTGTGCCAGACCATGGGAAAGAAGATCAGGCAGGCGCCCAGCGTCACGAGGTAAAGAATGGCCTCGCTGCCCAGGGTGTAATGGATCTCGGTGATGGCCTGTTGTACGGTTGAGACGCCGAAGAGATGGAGGTAAAGCGCGATCCGAATGAGAATGCTGGCGCCTATCAGTCCGAAAAGGGTGAACAGGGCCAGAAGCAGGAGATGGCCAAAATGAGGGATGCGCACCGGCGGGGCAATCTCCGGCTGCATCCAGTTCTGGAAGAGCGGCAGATCCGCGGAAGAGGGCCCGGCTGACCCATCTGTTGAGGGAATGGCGGGTGATGAAGCTCCCCATGGCTCGGGCGGCAATATCTCCGCAGGTTGAGGCTCATGGCCTGGTGCGTCCGCGTGAGTTCCGGCATCTTCCGGCTGAAGCGGTTCACGCTCCGGCAGATTGTTCATGGGCGTCCCGTCCTCTTCTTTCGCGGTTTTGTCTTTGCGGATGCACTCTTGCCATTCCTTTTCGTCGTCTTCATGCGCGGCGCTTCAGGCGCGTCCACGGGATCGGCAGTCACGTCTTCGCTGCCTCCGGTGTTTCCGTCCGCGGAATCAGTTGAGTCGTCACTGCCGTCTGCGGCCAAATTTCCATTGCTGGTAGTGTAATAGCGCATGAGGAACTTGCCGGTATAAGAATCGGGTGTGGCGGCGATCTTCGCGGGACGGCCTTCGCCTACCACCCGTCCTCCATCCTCGCCACCTTCCGGGCCCAGATCGATGACCCAGTCGGCGTTGCGGATCACATCGAGGTTGTGCTCGATGATGATGACCGAGTTGCCCAGATCGGTGAGCTGGTGCAAAACCTCGAGCAACTTGCGCACGTCGTCAAAGTGGAGGCCGGTGGTGGGCTCGTCGAGCAGATAAAGCGTGCGGCCGGTCTGGCGTTTTGAGAGCTCGCGGGCCAGCTTCATGCGCTGCGCCTCGCCACCGGAGAGCGTGGTGGCGCTTTGTCCCACGTGAACATAACCGAGGCCGACATCGACCAGGGTTTGCAGCTTCTGGCGCACCTGCGGCACGTCGGCCAGTACGGTGAGCGCGTCTTCAATGGGCAGGTCGAGAATATCGGCGATGGAGTGGCCGTGAAACCTCACCGCCAGCGTTTCCTGGTTGTAGCGGCGACCATTGCAAACTTCACACTGCACATAGACGTCGGGCATGAAGCTCATCTCGATCCGACGCTGGCCATCGCCCTGGCAGGCCTCGCAGCGGCCTCCGGTGACGTTGAAACTGAAGCGGCCGGGTTTGTAACCGCGCTCGCGGGACTCGGGCAGCATGGCAAAGAGGTCGCGAATGGGAGAGAAGACGCCGGTATAGGTGGCGGGATTCGATCTCGGTGTACGGCCGATGGGCGACTGATCGATGCGAACCACCTTGTCGATCTGCTCGGCGCCGGCAAGCGAGTCGTGTGCGCCTGGCTCTTCGCGTGAGCCGTAGATGGTCTTGGCAAGCGAGCGGTAGAGGATGTCATTGACGAGCGTGCTCTTGCCGCTGCCGCTCACGCCTGTGACCACGGTCATCACGCCCAACGGGATACGGATGGTAATGTCCTGCAGATTGTGTTCGCGCGCGCCGGCCACGGTGAGCCACTTGCCGGTGAGGGGCCGAGGCTTTGCGCGCTGCAGCATGGTTGCGGCGCCGCAGAGATAGCGCCCGGTAAGTGACTCGGGGCATGCCATGATCTGCGCCGGTGTGCCTTCGGCAACAACCAGACCGCCGAGACGGCCGGCTCCGGGACCCAGATCAACAACATAATCGGCGTGGCGGATGGTGTCTTCGTCGTGCTCGACGACCAAAACAGTGTTGCCCAGGTCGCGGAGCTTTTCGAGAGCCTCGATGAGCCGGTTGTTGTCGCGCTGATGGAGACCGATGGAAGGCTCGTCGAGCACATAAAGGACGCCGCGAAGCCTTGAGCCGATCTGCGTGGCCAGGCGAATGCGCTGGCCCTCGCCGCCGCTGAGCGTGGCGGCACTACGGTCGAGCGAGAGATAGTTGAGGCCGACTGCGCAGAGAAATTCGAGCCGCTCGACAACCTCGCGGCGGATGCGCTCGGCGATCAGCGCCTCGCGCGCGGTGAAGGTGAGGTTGATGGCGGCCGAGAGCGCGCGGTTGAGCGGCAACGCCGTGAAGTCCGCGATGGAAAGACCGCCGATTTTGACGGCCAGCGACTCCGGGCGCAGGCGCTTACCGCGGCAGGCGGGGCAGGGCGTGGCCGACATGAAGCTCATCATGTAGTCGCGGTAAGTGTCGCTGCGGGCTTCTTCAATAGTGTCGCGCAGGTAGGCGAGAATCCCGTGGAAGCCGGTGCGTGGAGCGTCGTTCTTCGGCGGGCCGTAGATAAGAATATGCTGCTGCCGCGCCGGCAGTTCCTCAAACGGAACTTTCAGGTCGATATTGTAACGGTCCGCGGCAAGCTGCGTGAGCCGGATTAGATACTGCGACGATGAGCCGGGGCCAAGGCCACCGTCAAAGAGCGGCTTCGACCAGTCGGTGATAACTTTGGCAGGATCAAGATCGTAGAGTGACCCGAGCCCATGGCATTCCGGGCATGCGCCAAAAGTGGAGTTGAAGCTGAAACTGCGCGGCTCCAGCTTGGGCACGTCCAAGCCGCAGTCCGGACAGGCCATGGAGGAGGAAAACAACTGCTCGTCACTTCCGGCGATGGCAACCAGCACAAGGCCGTTGGCGAGTTGCAAAGCCCTGGCGACGGCCTGTTCAAGACGACGCTCCACGGACGGCTTGCCGGAGGGTGCCGAAGCAGTGTCAGCCGGCGGCTTCAGCAGGATGCGGTCGATCACCGCTTCGATGGTGTGGTTCTTCCTGCGGTCGAGCAGCACCGGCTCAGAAAGGTCGCGCAATTCGCCATCGACGCGGGCGCGAAAGCCCTGCTGATCGATCTGGTCGAGCAGGTCTCTGAATTCTCCCTTGCGGCCTCGCACGACCGGCGCCATGACTGTCACGCGTTCACCCATGCCCAGTTCCAAAATTCGCTGCACCATCTGCTCGGCGGTCTGGCGTGCGATGGGCCGGCCGCAGTTGGGGCAGTGCGGAGTACCGACAGAGGCGTAGAGCAGGCGCAGATAGTCGTAGATCTCAGTAATGGTGCCCACCGTGGAGCGCGGGCTGCGGCTGGTGGTCTTTTGCTCGATTGAGATCGCCGGGCTCAGGCCTTCAATCGAGTCCACATCGGGCCGTTCGATCTGGTCCAGAAACTGGCGCGCATAGGCTGAGAGCGTCTCCACATAACGGCGCTGACCTTCGGCGTAGATGGTGTCGAAGGCTAGAGAGCTCTTCCCGGAACCCGATAGGCCCGTTACGACAGTAAGGGTATTGCGCGGAATACGCACATGGATGTCGCGCAGATTATGCTGCCGCGCCCCTCGTACCGAGATGTGAGTGATAGACATGATGAGGCAGTTTGGGAACGGTGGGCACTTTCGGGGGCGCCGCAATTCGTTCTCTTACCGGCTGCAACCCTCTGGGGGTATTCTATTTGGCAACAGAAAAGGGGGTCAACGCAGTGATTTTTCTGCGAAAATCCTAATCAGCAGGCGTTAGGCTGGCCATTGATTTAGTCATCCGTTTCGCGGTGCAGGTTGACTTGGTTGATTTGGTTGTCTTAGTTGGGCGCGGAGCAAGTGCTGGTTATGGTACATCGGCGGTGCCGGTGTGGAATCTGCCAACCTGTTCCGGTAAGCTATCAAAAACCCATTACGCGGGGTGAAAACCCGCAGGCGATCATGTGAGGCGACGGAGAATGACGGGTGTGTTGAATTTTGTCATGTTAATTTGCGCATCGATTGGATCAATGGCGTTTGGCGTCCTGGCAGCCTACGGGATTCTGCGCGCCGGCTTTGCGCTGCTTCGCCCGCAACCGCGGCCTCTGCCGATGAAAGCTCGTCCTGAAGCAGCCAGCCTTCAATAATCCTTGGAAGCGCTCGGATATCGTTTGAAGAAGCACTTGCGGTCAAGAAGGCGCTAGCCTGCGTCTATACCTGGTCTTTCCGGCCAGCGAAGACACGATCCACCTCCATCGCGCCCGTCGGCAGGATTTCAAATTCTCAAGCATCATCCCATGTTGGGAGATTATTACTGTTGCGGGCTATTG
>JAJZNH010000866.1 GCA_021811745.1 Acidobacteriota bacterium | reverse complement strand
CACAAAACTGCGGGAACC
Organism: Acidobacteriota bacterium; assembly: GCA_021811745.1. The sequence goes on along the minus strand of JAJZNH010000866.1, from coordinate 6,369 downwards.
CGTGGGCAAAGTTGGTGGTTCCGTCGAGCGGATCCACGTACCAGCGGTACTCCTGCTCCAACCGCTCCCGTGTGCCCTCTTCGCCGTAGATGCCGTGTTCCGGGAAAACTTCGCCGAGCCGGCCGCGGATCAGCTTTTCCACCGTCCGGTCGGCCACGGTCACCAGATCCACGTCGCCTTTGTACTCGGTCTCCACGCCCCGGGCAAAGAACTCGCGTAGCCGCGCGCCCGCTTCGCGAGCGATCTCAGTGGCTCCAGGCACCCAAACCAGTTCCGCGGCAGAAGCAGTGTTCCCGGTTTCGTTCAAGAGCCTGCCTCGACCGGAGACACGTCAGCCTGTGTGCCGGAACGCATGATGCGCCGACGGCCCATCTCGGTAATCATGCGGATCTGGTGCTTGTAGATGAAGAGGTTGGGCTGGCCCTCACGCGTTAGCCGCAACATTCCATCGTCAAAGTACTCGATCCAACCGCGCACGGTCTCTCCATCGCGCAGCTTGATAGCAACGTTTACCTGACGATCGCTCAGGGAGCGAAGGTAAAGTGCCTCCTGGCCGGTTTCGCCAGGCGGGGGGGTCTTTGATCGGCGTCGTGAGGAAAATGATGGATTCATACTGTAATTATTGTAGATGCGTCTTTCCGCCAATGTGCGGTCTGCCGTTCCAATTTATGCGCTCTGCGCATGAGGAAATTCCCATAAAAAACATTTTCAGAACAACAGTGGAATATCGCCACGCACGGAAACCGCCTTCGCGCTTGGAAAATCCTTCGGTACGGGAAAGGTTACCGGGCGGCGCGCCAGCCACTCCAACGCCCGCGGAGTAATCGTTTGCACAGCCACGTCGCGCATGCTGGCGGGCTGCACCTCGCCTTTCCAAACGTGCCCGTAGGTGGAGACGTACACCCGGCCTTTGCCATAGGTTGTGGTCCACTCGACCGGCCACAGCAGGCCCAGCCCGGGCTTGGAGTCCCGCGCATACGTCAGCACGCGCAGATGCTTCGCCGGCCCGCGCGCGTAGTAGTACACCTCCAGCTCCAGCGAGAGCCACGCCTGCGGCATGCCCGCGTGAATCGGATCGCGAGCCGGATCGTTGCTCAGCCGCATGACCAGTACATTTCCGTGCGGGCCGTGTCCCGTGCCAAGGCCCACACCCGGTGGAATCCGCACCAGATGGCGCGACCCGGTCACGCGAATGGCGGTGCCGTAGTCAGCCGGACGCCAGCTCAATCCGACCATCTGCTCGTATGCCCTCCAGCCCACAAAGGCGTTTTCGGCGGAGTGGAAGATGTAGACGCCGCCGCCCTTGCGTACGTACTCCACAAAGGCCTTCTTTGCCGCCTCGGGCCACTCGGGTTTTTGGGCCAGCCCCTTCAGCAGGCCGTTGCCGCCGTTGTCGTTGCAGGTCTGGATCACCGCGTCGTAGTCGGCAAAGCGCGGCCGCCACGCCGCCCATGCGGCGGAGCCGGTCTGGGGCATGGTGCTTACATTGACGGTGAATCCGCCAGCCTGCCCGAGCATGCCGCGCAACAGTAGCGTTGTCTGTCGCCAGTTGTGGTTGCTGAATCCGTCCACAATCAGCACGCGGATGTCGCCGCGATGAGTTTTGGCGAGGGAAGGAAGCTGGCTCACGAACAAAATCGCGAGCAGGCACAGCCAGGAGCGGCGCTTCATTCCATCCAACTTATTGACCGGCCGATGCCGTGTCAATCCGCCACGGCATTCCACGCCCTCCCGCTCAGCCCTGCGCGCTCCGGTGTTCTTCGTTCTTCATGAGAAAAATTGCGGCACGTAAGGGAGCGCAGTGATCTGTCCGCGGAACGCGGAATCCCAGCGGCCGGGAATAGCCGTTCCGCACCGCGGGCAGTTGCCGTCCGCGGTCAGGCGGTAGCCGGTGACTCGGAAGCCAAATCGTTCCACGAGAAGCGCTCCGCAACTATGGCAGTAGGTATTTTCGAGATCGCCGGTCTGGCCGGGAAGATTGCCGGCATAAACATAATGCAGGCCGGCCCGCCTGCCGATGCGTGCTGCGCGCTCCAGCGTCTCCGCGCCGGTATCCCCTGGATAGGTCATCCGGTAATCCTTGTGAAACGCGGTGACGTGCCACGGAATATCGGGCGATACGCCGGCCAGAAACTCCGCCATGCTGGCCAGTTCCTGGTCGGAGTCGTTGAATCCGGGGACGATCAGCGTGACCACTTCCACCCAGAAGCCCATCGCGCAGAGGCGGCGAATGGTGTCGAGAATCGGCTGCAGCCGCCCGCCGAGTTGGTGATAATGCCGCTCGTCGAAGCTCTTCAAATCGACCTTGTACAGATCCACCCAGGGATGCAGATATTCGAGAACTTGCGGAGTGCCGTTGCCATTCGAAACAAAGCCGGTCGCCAACCCGGCATCCTTGGCCGCCTTGAAGATGGCCACGGCCCACTCCGCGGTGATCAGCGGCTCGTTGTAAGTGCTTACCAGCACGCGGGCGCCTTGCTTGCGCGCCTGCTCGACCATCTGTTCCGGGGTAATGGCCAACGGCTGCACTCCGGCGTGGGGATCGCGCAGCGCCTGCGAGGTGACCCAATTCTGGCAGTAGGGACAGTGGAGATCGCAACCCAGCATGCCGAAGCTGTAAGCAAGAGCGCCGCTATATGCGTGAAAGAAGGGCTTTTTTTCAATCGGGTCGCACTGTACGCCGCTTATGTATCCCCACGGGGCATAGAGCGTTCCGCCGCGGTTGAACCGGACCTTGCAAACGCCCGTATGCCCATCGGCGATCGGGCAGCAATGCCCGCAGGCATAGCAGCGGACCCGGTTATGCTCCAGCCGTTCGTATAAGCTCCCCGCTGCCTCGCTGACTTGCCGGTCGAGGATCTCTTTCAGGGCTGGCATAAGAAACACTCGTATCCGCGCGAACGCGGCGCCACGCCAGGGGCCTTGCTCACGCTCATTCTGAGAGCATTTTGGGCTTGCCGCGCCGGAGAGTCAATCCCCCTCCGCCCGCGCGTCTATCGGACAAGCAGCAGCCGCAACCCGGCCTTCAAGCAGAGTGATGCTGGCGGAAGCCGTTTGTGCCGTGTCCTCCAATGAAATAAAGCGCTTCGGACAGGGACGAGATTCTCATTGCTCCTGTCCCGGTGTATCCGTGTAATAGCCCGGGCGATTGCGGATGATGAAGGAACCGGGCGCGGCCCTGGGGATGGTCACAACGATTCGGTGGAAGTCGACTCCCGGAGCCTGATGCTTTGGATAGTAGCCCAGCAGGTACTGCGTGCGCAGATCCTCGCCGACCATCTGAAAGGCCTTGTCGAGACCGACCTCGCTCACATAGAAATACTTGCCGCCGGTCTGCTCGGCCAGCGTGATGAGCGCATGCTCGCCGCCGATGTCGCGCCCGGCGCTCGCCTCGATCGGCACATCGATGATGCTGTAAATGATGACCTCATTGCGGAGAGCCTGCTCCAGAGCCTGCTCGTAGTTGGCGCCCATTCCGCTGTCGCCGCCGTCCGAGACCAGCACCAGCACTTTTCGGCCCTGCATCGTGCCAAGCCGTTGCGAAGCGTAAATGATGGCATCGTAGAGAGCCGTCGCCCAGCCTCCGCGCAACTGCTTCAGGCCGCGATCGATCCGAGAAAGCTTATTCGTGAAAGGCGTCAGGGGGCGTACGTCGGTGGCAAACTGCAGCAGGCTCATCTGGTCCTGTGGCCGCAGGATGGCGCGAGCAAACTCCCGCGCCGCGTTTGCTTCCGCACCCATATCCTTGCGCACGCTACCGCTGGTATCGATGGCCAGTGTCAAATTCAGCGGCATCTCCGAGTGGCGCTCGAAGACCGCGATGGTTTGCGGCTTGCCATCCTCAAACACGGCGAAGTCCTGGCGTGTAAGTCCTCCTACAACAGCGCCATTCGGATCTGTCACGCTGACGAAGACATTGACCAGCTTTACATTCAGATGCAGCGTTGTATCCTGGGCCACCAGCGCCAGGGGAGCCAAAGCCAACAAGGCAACGCAGCCTGCCCTGCGCCAGAAGCTCGCAATTCCACGACAATCAAGCGCCATCGGGAACCTCCGGCACATCCACGGCCAGGCTTGCGGGAAACGGCTCGCCGGGCGCCCACACTGCTCCGTCTGCAAACATCTCCTTCTTCCAGATAGGCACTGTCGTCTTGAGGGTATCGATAAGCCAGCGGCAGGCATCGAAGGCCTGCGCCCGGTGTGCCGAGGCCACCACGACCAGTACGCTCGTTTCGCCAATTTCCAGCCGTCCCAGCCGATGAACCAGAGTCACGTGGCGCACTCCGAATTTCTGGCGCGCCAGCCGCCCCAGTTCGCGCATCTGCCGGAGGGCCATCTCTTCGTAGGCTTCGTAGTCCAGATACAGCGTCCTGCGGCCGCGCGAATTGTTGCGGACGATGCCGTCGAAGACAACGACCGCCCCATCTTCGTCCCGCTTGGCGGCGGCAGCCAGGCTCTCCGAGCCGATGGCTTTGCGTGTCAGCGTAACGATAACATCCGGGTCTCCCGGGTTCTCCTCGACTGAACGTGAACTTCCGCCCGACACCGGCGGCAACAGCCCCACCTCGTCGCCATCGTGAAGCGTCCGCTCCGCCGTGGCATATTCGGCATTCACACTCACCGCAATCGCTCGCAAAACCGCGCCGCGCTCCGGCAGATTTTTGGTCAGGCGTTCGAGCAGGTGCGCAACCGAAGCGCCCTCCGCCAGCTCAACCGTGGCCGCGGACGTGCCCAGCCAATCTTTCAAGATCCCAAAGGGAAGAACTCGTACCTGCATCATTGGTAAAAGGATACTGCCTCCAAGTTAGACGTGGCGGAGGCATTGCGAGGGTCCGGCTTGCTTGCGACGGCCAGCAAGGTCTGGAACTGGGGTGTCTCGGGTTCCTTATCTACCACCGAAGTTTCGACATTCGCGAAACCGGCTTTTTCGAGCATTGCTTCCAGCTCGGCTTCGCTGAAGCCGAGCCACTCGTCGGCGTATAGTTCGCGCGCCTCCTCGAATCGATGTTTCGCCAGATCGAGGATCGCGATGCGGCCGCCGGGCGCCAGAATCCGGGCAGCCTCGGCCAGCGCGCGATCGGGGTGCAGCGCGTGGTGCAGAGACTGCGAGAAGAAGACGAGATCGACTTCCGCATCGCCGATGGGCAGCTCTTCCATGTCGCCGAGCCGGTAATCGATGTTTTTCACGCCGTGGCGCACAGCCTGCTCCCGGCCCACCTCGATCATCCCGGCTGAACTGTCGACGGCGATCACTTTTTTCGCCCGCTGCGCGAGTAGCAGCGCAAAGGCGCCCTCGCCCGCGCCCAGATCGGCGGCGACAAGCGGCGGCATGAGACGCAGCAATGCTTCGGCCAGGCTTTTCCAGGATTTGCCGGGAACATAGTCCTTGCCCAGGCGTCCAGCCACGCTGTCGAAGAAGGCGCGCGTCCTGTCCCGGCGCTTGCGCAGAACGTGGCGCATGGCCGCCTGGTCGGTGCCGGCCTCTGGAATCTCCTTGCCGGACTGAGCAATGAGCATGTCCAGGGGCCCGTCCCCGGCAGGGATGGCAAGGCGGTAGAGGCTGTTCTTGCCGGTGCGGCGATCCTCGACCAATCCCACCTGCTTGAGCTGCGAGAGGTGCGTCGAGATGGTGCTTTGGCCCATGCCCAGAATCTCCTGCAGCTCGGCGACGGAGAGTTCTTCTCCTTTTAGAAGCAACAGGATACGCAGCCGACTGGGATCGGCCACCACGCGCAGAGTTTTGACAATTGACGCCATGAAGGAATTCTGCTACATATCAACATATCACGATATGACGATAGAAGGAGATCTGAATGGCAACTGCAACCATCGAGAAGCACGGAACTGAATTTAAAGTGGCTGACATGTCCCTGGCCGAATGGGGTCGCAAAGAGATCATCATCGCCGAGCAGGAGATGCCGGGGCTGATGGCGATCCGCAACAAGTACGCTGTCGAGAAGCCGCTCCAGGGCGTTCGCATCACCGGCTCGCTGCACATGACCATTCAGACCGCGGTGCTGATTGAGACACTGGTGAGCCTGGGCGCAGAGGTGCGCTGGGCGAGCTGCAACATCTTCTCCACGCAGGATCACGCGGCGGCGGCGATCGCGGCAGCCGGGGTCGCGGTCTTCGCATGGAAGGGCGAGACGCTGGAAGACTACTGGGATTGCACCTTCCGGGCGCTGAGCCACAAGGGCGGCAAAGGGCCGCAGTTGATCGTCGATGACGGCGGCGATGCGACGTTGCTCATTCACAAGGGCTATGAGCTGGAAGAGGGCGACAAGTGGGTGGATAGCCCGTCGGGCAACCACGAGGAACAGGTGATCAAGAACCTGCTCAAGAAGGTCTACGCCGAGGATCCGCAGCACT
>JAJZNH010000739.1 GCA_021811745.1 Acidobacteriota bacterium | reverse complement strand
CCTTTGTGAATTACACGCCGTTCTTCGTCGAGCCTCGTATCGGCTTTACGGTCTCACCGGATAACGCGACCGTCATCCGCGGCGGCTTTGGCCTCTTCACCGACGTGTTTCCGGGCGTGATCGCCGACAACCTGCTGGGCAATTACCCGTTCACCATCAACGTGAGCACCATCCCGGATCTCAATTTCCTGACGGGTGCGAACAGCGGCATGACGACCAACCTGATTCAGCCCAACCTGCCGGACAGCGCCGTGTCGATGGCCGCCAACGAAGCAGGGATCTATAAGACGGGCTTCCACCAGTCCTACGCGACCCTCGGCGCTTCCAGCCCCTGCCCCGCCTGCACTGGCTTGAATGCCGGCATGGCGCCCCCTAACTTCACCAACGCGCTCAACAACATTCACTACCCGACCGTGACGGAATACAGCCTCCAGTTCGAGCGCCAGTTCAACCCCTCCACCACTTTCATACTGGGCTACGTGGGCAACAGCGCCATCCACGAGCCAGTGCAGAATCAGAACGCCAACGGCTACGCTCCGGGCGGAGCGTTTGCGGGACTGCCGGGGGCGCCGCCGGCCGGCGGTCTGGGCTTTGTGAACGAAATCGGTACGGAAGGCATATCGAACTACAACGGCATGATTGTCAGCCTGGTGCATCATTCCCGCATCTTCACCCTGCAGGCCAATTACGCCTGGTCGCACTCGATGGACGAGGTCTCCAACGGCGGCATCAGCCCCTTCTCCTTCGCCAACGGCGCCGTCAACGCCCAGATCAACCCCTATAACCTGCATGACAACTACGGCAACTCCGATTACGACTCCCGCAGCGTCATCAACGGCGACTACGTGATCGATGTTCCCTACTGGGGCGGGCCGCACCTGCTGTCGGATGGGTGGATGGTCTCCGGCACCTTCTTCTTCAACAGCGGCTATCCGTTTACGCTGATGGATGGCGCGGCGGCTCCGTATGCCAACGGCTGGGGCTTCTCGCAGAATATTCCCGCCGCCATCCTGCCCGGCACCCACCTCGGCCACCGCTGCGGCATCGATAAGTCCAACCCGTTCAACAACGTGTGCAGCGCTTTCCGGAGTGCTTCCGACCCCACGAAATTCAACTCAGGCATCGTGCCCGCCACCAGCTTTGGAACCCAGGTGCGGAATCAGTTCGTCGGACCCCGCTACTTCGATACCGATCTTGGCGTGATGAAGTCGTTCCCGCTGGGCCGGCTGGAAGGTTCCAACGTCAGGGTGGGCGCGCAGTTCTTCAACATACTGAACCATCCCAACTTCGGCCAGCCTGGCGCCGACGTCAATGCCACCGGGTTTGGCCTGGTCGGCTCCATGCAGAACCCGCCCACCAGCATCTTCGGCTCGTTCCTGGGCGGCGATGCGTCCCCCCGCATCATCCAGCTCAAGGGCAGCATCACCTTCTAATCCAAACCATGCAACTGGTGGGGGAGGATCGCCATCCTCCCCCGTTTTTTTGGACGGCCGTGCCGCCTGCTCCCGCCAAACGGGACCTTGAAAAGAGAAGCCGCTGCGCAGACAATCGGAGTGCGTCCATCCGGCGCCCCGAAGCCAACCCGCCAGGAGGAATTCCATGCATCCCACGTTCGCGAGAAAGCCCGCCTTTTTTGTGATGGCCGCCGCCGCAGCCCTTTGCCTGGCTCGGCCCGCCCAGGCGCAGACCATCCCCGCGCCAACCAAGGGCGTCCGGTGCGAGATCCAGAGCAAGGTGGATACGAAGTCGGCCAAGGCCGGCGAAACGATCGTCGCCAAGACCCAGGCCAAGACCAAGCTCAAGGACGGAACCGAGATCCCCTCCGGATCGAAACTCATCGGCAAGGTCGTTTCGGTGCAGTCGAAGAAGGACGGCAACGGCATGTCCTCGCTAGCCATCAAGTTCGATCAGGTCGAGATCAAGCACAAGCCAGCGATTGCCATCCAGGGCGCGGTGATCGCGGTGGCGCCGGCGCCGGACGCCTCCGGCGACCTGCCTACCAGCTCCACGTCCATGCGCAGCCAGGGCCTGCAGACCATGGACAACTATGGCCATTCCGACGATGAGAGTGGCGTTCCCAACGGCAGCACCATGCCCGGCGTCGGCCTTGGCGACCATGTCGGCGCCGACGGCACCACGGAGATGCGCGGCAAGAACTGCGACATCAAGCTCGGCAGCGGCGATCTGATCAAGGTCGCGTTTCTCTGAGCGCGCCGGCAATCTCTTCGCAGACCGGCTCCATCAAGGGCAACACCCACTGCGGCGGAGCCAGGGCCGCGAGCGGAACGCCATGCTCCTTCGCGTCCAGCTATGGTGCGGCAACCAACTTCGGCCCGTCGGGCCGCAACCAGCTCGCTGGCCCCAGCTACACCGATGCCGACCGGACCGTGGCTAAGGGCTTCCTGATGCCGCACTGGAAATCGGCCAAGGTCCGCGTCGGCGCCCAGTTTTTCAACTTGTTCAACCATCCCGACTTCGGACAGCCGTGCAGCGGCCTGGCGGATGGCAGCAGCATGGGAATCATTACCTCGGCGGTCACTCCTCCCACCTCGATCCTGGGGGCGCCCTTGGCTCTGTTCTCTACTTACTGCAGCCATTCGTTCCAATAGCCCTATCTCTACGCGGCTATCTTCGCTTTGCGGCCTTTTTTGCCGGCGCGGACCTTTTGGCCGGAGCGCTCTTCTTCTTCGCGGCTGCCTTCACGGCCTCTTTGGCCGGCGCTGCCTTCTTCGCTGGCGTCTTTGCTGGAACGGCCTTCTTCGCCGCCGTCTTTTTCGCTGCGGCCTTTGTTGGCGCAGTCTTCGCCGCCGTCTTCTTTGCCCTAGCCGGGGCCGCGGATTTTTCGCGCGCCGCCCGCGTCTTGGCCGCCAGCGCCTGCTTGAGCTCGGCATCGAACTCGGCGGGCGTCAGCGGGCGCGCAGACTTGCGCAGCCGCTCGATATCGTAAAACTCGCGGCGTTGGGCCAGGAAAACATGAACGACGAAATCCACGTAGTCGAGCAGAATCCACTCGCCCCGCCGGCGGCCTTCCACCGAATTCGCGTAGACGCCGAAGTTGCGCTTCAGCCGCAACTCGATCTCATCGGCGATGGCGACAGCCTGGCGGTCGTTGGCGGCGGAGGTGATGAGAAAAAAATCCGACAGGCCGGAGTCGGCGGGATCGAGCTCGAGAATGCGGGTGTCGTGCCCCTTCTTGTCTTCACAAGCGGCGGCGGCGGCCTGAACGAGAATGCGCGTTTCTTCATGCGCGTGGGTAGGCGTCATGCGTGCGGGGGGTCTCCTTGCCCCATCCTAGACGTTCGATGAGGCGGGGGCAAGTGTGGATGCGGCGCTTGCCCGCCGGCTTCACCGGTACAGCCCATGCGCGCGGATATACCCGGCCACCGCGTCCGGCAGCAGGCGCCCGGTCTCGACGCTCGCGGCATGCTTCATCTCGTTCCGGATCGTTGTCGCGCTGATCTTTACATCCAGGCCGGGCAGCAGGTAAAAAGGCGCGCGCCGGTCCTCCGCGTCGCGCAGCGTGAAGCTCGCGATCTCGATCCCGTTCTTGCGCTCCCGGCGCACCAGTTCCATGGTCAAGCCCGCGGGCAGCGCCGCCTGCAGCCGTTCCATGGGCTGCCCAGGGCGCGAGGCGACAATCAGCGGCGCCAGGAACGGCAGCTCGGCCGCGCGATGCCAGCGCCGCAGTCCGAAGAACGAATCCGCGCCCATCAGGCAGAAGAGTACGGTCTGGGCCGGCAGCTCGCAGCGCACGTCGTGGAGCGAGTCCACGGTGTAGTTCGGCGCGCTCACGCCTGCGGCTCGCGGCGCCGCTTTGGGGGCGTCGACCAGCGAGACCGCGCACCCGCGCTCCCCCGCGATCGCCAGCCGCGTCATGGCCAGGCGGTCCTCGAACCCGGCGCTCGCTCCCTCCGGCTTCAACGGTTGCGCGCCCACCGGCGCAAACAGAACCGCATCCAGCGCAAGCGCGTCGCGCGCGGCCCGCGCCACCGCCAGGTGGCCCAGGTGCGGCGGATCGAAGCTGCCGCCAAAGAAGGCCACACGACGGACGGCTTCGGGCACAATCTCGCTGCCTGGCGAGTGCATGGCACCATCGTAATTGGACGGACCCGACCGGGGCGGCCGAATGGGGCCGCCCCGGTCACAGACCGCCTTGTAGTGCTCCGCTACAATCTGCGTATGCGTACTCTCCTGCTTGTTCTCGCCCTGGCCGGCGTGATCGTGTCCGTGCTCGCCCTCCGGGTTCACTATGAAACGGGAACTCAGCCCTGCGACATCAACGAGCACTGGGATTGCGGCGTTGTGAACCACAGCTCGTTTGCCATGATGGGCCACGTTCCCGTAGCGGCGATCGGCATTGCCGGCTACCTGCTGCTCGGCTTTCTCGCCTTCATGCGCCAGCGCTACGTGCTGCTGCTGGCCGTATTCGCCGCCTTCTGCTTCGCGCTGCGCCTCACGTTCATCGAGGAGTACGCATTGCTAGTGTGGTGCCTTTACTGCGTCATCTCGCAGAGCCTCGTCGCCCTGATGCTGCTCGGCAGTCTGGGCTGGTTCACATCGGAATACCTGGGTCTGAAGCGCGCCCGCGGCCGGTTTTAGCACGGCGCCTTTCACCCATACCGCGGGCGCCTGCGCCCATGCAGCACGCGCCTGCGGCCTCCTGCCCCAGGAGCCTGCGGGCTGGGCCCCGCTGATAAAATCGAAGTTTGGAGATGCTCAGGAAATGGTACGCGCGGCGCATGTTCGAGTGGGAAACGCGCCTGACCACGCGCGATGAAAACCGTGTCGTCCGCCCGCTGGAGTGGGGCTTCGAGTGGCTGGCGCCGTTTCTTCAGTCGCAGGGCTTCACTGACGCACTTCCCGCACCGGGCATCGAGCGCGATCCCGCCGCCGCCGAAGCCGCGATGGTGCGCATCAACCAGCTCCTCATCCGGCACAGCGACCGCTTCTTCGGCTACGAGCGCCCCACCGACTTCCGGCTGGAAGAGCGCCACCCGCAACTGTTCCCCACCAACGTGCGGCCCGAGACGCTGGCCCGCGAGGCGGAACTGCGCGCGCAGGCCGCCAATGGCGCCTTGCCGCCGGCGCAGTTCCTGCGCTTCACCTCGCCGGAGCGCACGCCCTACCCGGAGAACGATCTGGCGAACGCGCGCTGGTATCCCGCGCCCAAGCACGAGGACCCGAAGCGGCCCAGGCAGGCTATCGTGGTGCTGCCGCAGTGGAACGCCGACGGCTTCAGCCACAATGCGCTGTGCGCGCTCTTCAACCGCATGGGCATCTCGGCGCTGCGGCTCTCCAAGCCCTATCACGACATCCGGCGCCCGGCGGAGTTGGAGCGCTCCGACTACGCGGTCAGCGCCAATGTGGGCCGCACCATCTCCGCGTGCCGGCAGGCGGTAGTGGATATCCGCTGCTGTCTCGACTGGCTCCAGGAGCAGGGCTACGAGCAATTCGGCGTACTCGGCACCAGCCTCGGCTCCTGCTACGCCTTCCTGGCCAGCGCCCACGATCCGCGCCTGCGGGTGAACGCCTTCAACCACGCATCCACCTCGTTTGGCGACGTCGTCTGGGCGGGGCAGAGCACGCGGCATATCCGCCAGGGCCTGGTCGAAGCCGGTCTGACGCAGGAGCGGCTGAGCGCCCTCTGGGCGGCCGTCAGTCCGGTGAACTACTACCGGCAATTCACGGGTCCCGCGGCCAACGGCCCCGCCAAACGCGTGCTCGTCATCTATGCCGACTACGACCTGACCTTCCCGCGCGAGTACTCGGTGCAGGTGATCGAGGCATTCCGGCGCGGCGGCGTCAACTTCGAGCACCGGGTGCTACCCTGCGGGCACTACACCACCGGCGAGTTCCCCTACAAGTTCATCGACGGCTGGCACATGGGCTGGTTTGTGTACCGCGCCTTCAAGGCGCTGCGGGCGGAAGCATCGCACCGGGGGAGCACCACTCCGGAGGAGCGGGTTTCGCAGAGATCCTCGTCGGAAACTGCCCGTCCCGACCAACCAATTTCCTTGTTTCAATTCAGCTTGCGCGGCTGATTGGCGCGTGTTTGCCGACCGCGAGCACGCCAACCTTGCGCCGCAGCAACGCGGAGGCGCACCCGTCACGACTGCGAGGGGCGCGAGGCAATGCCGAGCCTTCAGAAGTTCAAATCTGCCCGCCCATACCATTCTTAGAGCCTGTTCACGATCTTCTCAGTAGGAGCCCGAGGAAGGCCAAGTGGATCATCTGCAAGTTGGTATTGAGCTTTCTTTCGCAGTTTTTCCAAAGTCGGCGGCATTTTTCCAGCCACGCAAAAGATCGTTCGACCATCCAGCGCTTGGGCAGCGCCACAAACGCATGTAGTTCATTGCACTTAACGACTTGCACGGTGGCCTTGATCCGCT
>JAJZNH010000582.1 GCA_021811745.1 Acidobacteriota bacterium | reverse complement strand
CCACCTTTTCCGCGCACATCTCCAACCTCGACCGCCTCTCGCGCCTCGCCGGTCCGCGCTCCCTGGTCCTGCTCGACGAGCTTGGCTCCGCTACCGATCCCGAGGAGGGCGCTGCACTCGCGGTCGCCGTCGCCCATCACTTTCTCTCCGCAGGCGCCTGGTCGCTCATCTCCACGCACCACACCGCGCTCAAGGTCTACGCCGCCAACACCCCCGGTGTGCGCAACGTCGCGGCCGGCGTGGACGAACACACGCTCGTCCCCACCTACCAGTTCCATCTCGGCGTCCCCGGCGCCTCGGCCGGCATTCAAACCGCCCAGCGCCTCGGCCTCAACCCCTCCATCATCGCCGCCGCCCGCCAGCGCCTCGGCTCGCAACAGGCTGACGTCGCCCGCTTCCTCGAGAAACTCCACAACGACCTGGTCCAGCTCGAAGCCGACCGCAAGGCCGCCCGCGAGCAGCAGTACGCCCTCAACCAGGAACGCTCCCGCCTGGCTCGCGAGGGCGACGTCGAGCTGCGCAACCGCACCCGCGAACTCGAACAGAAGCTTGCCTCGCTCCTCAAGGACTTCGAGTTCCAAATGCGCGAAAACGTCCGCGCCATTGAGGACCGCGCCGCCCAGCAAAAATTGTCCAAAGAAGCCGAGCGCCGCATCCAGCGCCTCCGCCGCGAGTTTCAGGAGAGCTTCAACCAGGCCGTCGTCGCCCACCGCACCGGAGCCGACCAGGGCGACGCAAACGCCCAGCCGCACCTCCTGCGCCACATCGCGCCCGGCGACCGCGTGCTCCTCAAATCCATGGACCGCATCGCCACCGTCCAGCGCGAGGTCGAGAAGGACCTCTTCGAGGTCGCCCTCGGACCCATCAAGATGCGCGTCCGCCGCGACGAGTGCTCCGCACCTTCAGCCCCTGGTGCAGATTCTGGAAAGGGAAGCGAAACTCCCCTCGCCGCCGTGCGCAAACAGAAGGGCGTTCACGTCTCCGTCTCCAGCCCCTCCACCGACGACCTGCGCATGGAGATCAACCTCATCGGCCGCACCGTGGACGAAGCCACCGACGAGCTGGAGAAGTATCTTGACCGCGCCTTCCTTGCCGGCCTCCCGCGCGTCCGCGTCATTCACGGCCACGGCGCCGGCATCCTCCGCCGCGGCGTCCGCGAGTTCCTAAAGAACCATCCTCATGTAGCGGGAATCGAAGAAGCCCCGCAAAACGAAGGCGGGATGGGCGCAACCCTCGTTGACCTCCGCCAATAGTTGACAAATAGCTACAATGTAGCTACGTTTAACAGAGATGTCACTTACCGGGACTTCGAATTCCGTATGGACCCCTGAACCGGGGACATTCCAAAGGGTCGAAGGTGGCCGGGAACATTGGATCGTAGAGATTCTGCGCAGGGTCGCACGAGCGAATTCTGGCATGGCTCGACAACGTAAAAGTTCACGAGCGCTGAACTGTTGGAGAGACCATGCACAATTTGATTTTTGAGTGGGATGCCGTCAACAGTATCCACATCGCCCAGCACGACGTGCGATCGGAAGAAGCTGAACAGGTCATCTTGAATCGTCCCGTCGATCTTGGTTCCGAGCTGCGCACGGGCGAGATGCGGATTGCGCAGATTGGCGAGACGGATAGCGGACGAATGCTCGTTGTGATCTCTACGATGTCCGGCGAGAAGATTCGCGTTGTAACAGCGTGGCCTGCGAATAAGAGCTACAGGCGTTACTTCACGTCATTGAAGAGGAATGGCAATGTTGGAAGAATTGAAAAAGAAGACCTTCGCGAATGAAGCTGAGGAGGCTGCATGGTGGAAGGCCAACGAGGACGCACTTCTCGAAGAATTCAAGAAAGCGACCAGGGAAGGCCGCATTGGTATCGGCACAGCCGCGAAACGCGCAGCGCTATCGACAACGACGATTCGCCTCGCTCCTGACGACATTGCCGAAGCGCGCGTTCAGGCTGCCGAGCGCGGTTTGCGCTACCAGACCTACCTCAAGATGATCATTCACGAAGCCCTGCAGGCCGCAAAAGCGCGCAAGCCAGCCGCATAGCCGCGTTGAGGTCCAACCATCAACCGCCCAGCAGCTCCGCCGCCACTCCTGGCGCGGCCTTGAGCGCGGCGTCGATCTGCGCCTGGTCCTTGCCGCCGGCCTCGGCGATCTCCGGCTTGCCGCCGCCCGAGCCGCCCACCAGCTTGGCCACCGCGCCCACCAGCTTGCCCGCCTGAATCCGCTGCACGAGCCCCGGCGTCACACCGGCGATGATGGCGACCTTGCCCTCCGGCTGCGCGGAGGCCAGCACCACCACCCCCTCGCCCAACTTCAGCTTCAGGTTGTCCACCAGCGTGCGCAACTGCCCGCGCTCCAGGTTGTCGGCGCGGTGCGTGACCACGCGCACGCCCTTCACCTCCACCGCGCGCGCCACGGATTCATCCAGCCCGCCGGCCGCCGACTTCATCCGCACCTCTTCGAGCTCGCGCCGCAGCCGCTTCAGCTCGTCTTCCTGCGCAGCCAGCTTTTCCCGAAGCCCGTCCGAAAGACTGCCTCCCGCGGAGACAATCGAGGAAGTAAACTGCGCCAGCTCGTAATCCCGCCTGAACGTATCGAGCGACCCCATCCCGCTGATGGCCTCGATGCGCCGCACGCCCGACGAGACCGATTCCTCGCCCGTCAGCTTCAGCAGCCCGATCTCGCCCGTGGCGCTGGTGTGCGTGCCGCCGCACAGCTCCGTCGAAAAGCCGTCGGCCAGCTTCACCACCCGCACCTTGTCGCCATACTTTTCGCCGAACAACGCCATGGCGTGGTACTCATTCACGGCCACGTCGATAGGCACGTCTACCAGCGTCTCCACCTTCGCGTTCTTCAGCACCTCGCGGTTCACAATGTCTTCGATTTCCTGCAACTCCTCATCGGCCACCTGCGCAAAGTGCGAAAAATCGAACCGCAGCCGCTCCGGCGCCACCAGCGAACCCGCCTGCTTCACGTGCGTGCCCAATACCTGCCTCAGCGCCGCGTGCAGCAGGTGCGTCCCCGTGTGGTTGCGCTTGATCGAGTCGCGCCTCTGCCCATCCACCACCGTATTCACGCGGTCGCCCACCGCCAGCGGCGCTTTGAGCACAGCCTTGTGCGCGCGCACTCCCTGCACCGGCAGTACGCAGCCGGCAATCTCGGCGACAGTCGCATTGCCGTCGGTCGAGGTAAACCACCCCGTATCGCCAATCTGCCCGCCCGAGTCGCCATAGAAGCTGGTGTGGTCGAGCACGACTTCAACCTTCTCGCCCGTATCCGCCGCTGGCACGCCGTGCCCGCCTCGCACAATCGCCAGCACCTCGCAGTTCGCCGAGTTGAGCTGCCGGTAGCCCTCGAAGACCGTCTTCGGCAAATCCCGAAACGCCGGGCTCGCAGTCTTCTGCGATCCGCCCTTCCAACTCGCGCGCGCCCGCGCCTGCTCTTCTCCCCGCGCCCGCTCAAAGCCCTCGTGATCGAAGCCGATACCTGCATCTCTAGAGGCGTCCTGTATAAAGTCCTTCGGTAGTCCATAGGTCTCGTAAAAGTGAAATGCCCTGGGACCTGAGAGTAGCAGCTCCTTCGCCCTCGACTTATTCAAGCTCTGGATATAGCCATCAACATAAGCATTCAATCTATCAGCGGCGATTTGCAGGCCAGATTCGTGGCAGAATAGCCTCCGAATATCATTGTCCGATTGACTAGGCGAAATTGAGTCTGCAATCGGGGTGAGAAAGCTGATTTCGACACTTCCCAGGCCACCGGGAACCATGTTTGCGGCTTGAGTGAATGCATGTTCACGCCAGGTCCCGACCAACGAAGCAAAGTAGCTGTTCAGCGCTGAGGAACCCGCGTTCAGCACTCGTGCAAACTGTCTCTCTTCGGCTTCGATGACTTTAGCGACGCGACTGGCAGAATCGACGAGCTCGGGATACGCCCCCTTCATCAGATCCCGCACGGCGTACACCATCTCAAACAGAAACGGCTTCTCCTGCCCCAGCAGCCGCCCATGCCGTATCGCGCGCCGCATGATCTTGCGCAGCACATACCCGCGCCCCTCGTTCGACGGCAGCACGCCGTCCGAAATCAGAAACGTCGCCGCGCGCGAGTGATCCGCAATAATGCGCAAGCTCGCCGCAAGCTCGTCGGCGGTGCGGCTCTCCTGCTCAATGTCCCGTTCGCTTACCCGCTTTCCCGTAAGTTCTTCCGCCCTCTCAATCAGCGGCGTAAACAGATCCGTCTCAAAGTTGCTTAGTTTGCCTTGCAGCACCGCCGCCACGCGCTCCAGACCCATCCCCGTATCCACGCAGGGCTTGGGCAAAGGCGTCAGCTTGTAGGTCGTCTTCCCCGCAGCATCGGTCACCGCCGACCGGTCGAACTGCATGAAGACCAAATTCCAAATCTCCACATACCGCGCCTCATCCTGCCCGAACGGCTTATCCACTCCCGGCGTCTCGGCCGCCCCGATCCCCATGTCGTAAAAAATCTCCGAGCACGGCCCGCAGGGGCCCGTCTCGCCCATCTGCCAGAAGTTGTCTTTGAGGCTCCCCTCGCGTATCCGCTCCTTGGCGACGCCCGCCTCAATCCAGTACCGCTCCGCCTCGTCGTCGCGCGGCACGCCGTCCGCGCCCTCGAAGATCGTCACGTAGAGCCGATCCTTGGGAATGCCGAACCACTCCGGGCTGGTCACCAGTTCCCAGGCGTAGGCGATGGCCTCGCGCTTAAAGTAGTCGCCGAACGAAAAATTCCCCAGCATCTCGAAGAACGTATGATGCCGCCGCGTAAACCCCACATTTTCCAGGTCATTATGCTTGCCCCCGGCGCGCACACACTTCTGGCTGGTGGTGGCCCGCGTGTACTCCCGCTTCTCCGCGCCCAGAAAGACGTCCTTGAACTGGTTCATCCCCGCATTCGTGAACAGCAGCGTCGGATCGTTGGCTGGAACCAAGGGCGAAGAGTGCACCCTCCGGTGCCCCTTCGACTCAAAAAAGCGCAGAAACAGCTCTCGTATCTCGTTTCCTGTGCGGTATTGCATAGCGTTCTTAGTGTAATTGGAATCAGGCGTCCGCCGAGGAAAGCTCCTCTTCAATTGTGGCGGGACTCAGGCGCGTTGCGATGGGGTTCAGCCGCGGCGCCGCAAGGCAACCTCAACCACGCGGAACATCTCGGATTCGGGGGCGGGCTTGCCGGTCCAGATTTCGAATTGGCGCGCGCCCTGCTGGACGAACATCTCCAGGCCGCTGATCACGGCGAGGCCGCGTTCGCGGGCGAGTTTGAGGAGCGGGGTTTCCAGCGGGTTGTAGACCATGTCGAAGACCACCGCGGCGTTGAGCTCGTTTTCCTTGATGGGCATGGCGGGCTTGAAGCCGGCCATGCCGCAGGGGGTGGTATTGATGATGGCGTCGAAGCGGCTCTTGGCCAGGAGTTCCTGTTTGAGGGCTTTGGCGTGGGCCTTGCGGGCAAGTGCGACGGCTGTGGGGTGCGTGCGATTGAAGATGAAGACTTCGGCGCCTCGCTCGACGAGGCCGAAGACGGCGGCGCGGGCTGCGCCTCCGGCGCCCAGCACGAGGATGCGCGCACCCTGGAGCTTGATGCGCTTTTCGAGAGGACGGACAACGCCGGCCACGTCGGTATTGAAGCCGTAGAGCTTGCCATCGGCGCCGGTGCGCAGCGTGTTGCAGGCGCCGATCCGGGCGGTAAGTGGGTCCATGTTGGCCAGATAGGGCAGGACCTCCTGCTTGAGAGGCATGGTGACGGCCACGCCGCTCACGGGCAGCTCGCTGATCAGAGTGAGCAGATCGGCGAGGGCCTTGACCTTGAGAGGAATCATGACGGCATTCACATTCTCGCGGCGGAAGGCGGCCGAATGCATGAGCGGCGAGAGTGAGTGAGCGATGGGGTTGCCGGCAACCCCAAAGATGCGCGTGGCCTGATCGAGCTGGTCTACGTGGTAGAGGTCGAGAAGCGTACGCGCGGAGACCTGGCCGGGCGCGGTTTCCAGGCCGGGCGCCTCGCCCGAAGAGGCAAAGGTAAAAACCGCTCCGGCGCGCGGGCCCAGCACTCGGCTAACCAGGCCCTCCTCGCCCATGGCGATGCCGACGATGTGCGAGGAGAGCGAACGGTCTTCGATCAGGCGCAGGACAGCGAGGTTATCGGCCAGGGTGCGGGCCGTGGAAGCGGCCTTCCCGGAGTTGGTACTGCGGGTCCTGCCGGCCCTGGCCGCGACCGGACGGCACTGCCCCTGCCCGCGGCTGATGGAGCGCTACCGCCTGCGGGGCGACCTCGGGGCGGACTGGCGCACCTGGGTCAGGTAAAAAGGCGGGCGAAAAGGGAAAAAGGCGAAAAGGTGGAGAAGACCAAGTCATTGCAGTCAATGGTTACTGCCCGGTACTTAATGAAATTA
>JAJZNH010000513.1 GCA_021811745.1 Acidobacteriota bacterium | reverse complement strand
CAGCACGAAGTATGCAGCATTTTCTCTCAAGGATTGAAGCTGATTCCACGCGCCGGCTTCATGCCGCGGTTCGCAGGCATGGGGCCGAACGCAACGCCAAGGGTTTCACCAGTCGGGGACCGTTGGTGGCGATGCGGTTCTGTCAGTTGGGCTCGGTCAACAGCCTGCGCGACATTACCAACGGGCTCGCCGCCAGCGAAGGCAAACTGCGGACCTGGGCCTGCCCGCCGCTCCCAGGCTCTCCACCCTGGGCTATGCCACCGCCCATCGCCCCAGCGCGCTGTTCGAGGATCTCTTCTATCGGATGCTGGAAGTCGCCTGCAGTCAGGCTCAACAGTCTGGCGTCCGGCACAAGTTCCGCTTCAAGAACAAACTGTTGTCGATCGCGGATCCATTTCAAGCACCGGAACCGCCGCCTTCGCCGCGATTGAATCTGACCTTCAACTGACTTGGACGGCAGAATCACTCGACAAGGGCTTCAGCGCACCACCACAACACCTATCGGAGCACATCTTAGACGGCAGACAACTCCACGCATAACCCGGAACCACCCAACCCGTTTCCTCAAAACCCGGGCTCCCGGGCCTATGCTCTGTCAAATCAACGCCAGTTCAAGACAATCCCTGCTGTTTTGAACAGCAGTGGTCATTCATAGAACCACTCGACGGGGACCAGGCATCGGCGGCGCTTCATCGCTTCGCGAAACGCTGGCATAGAGCTTGGGATCTTTCTTTTCCGCCTCCAGCAGCTTCCGCTTCCGCTCCACGCCCCATCGGTAGCCGGTCAGCGAGCCATCCGCACCCACCACGCGATGGCACGGGACCAGCAGCGCCACGCGATTCTGCGCGCAGGCACGGGCCACCGCGCGCGTGGCGTTGGGATCGCCCAGCTCGCGCGCAAGCTGGCTGTAGCTGCGCGTCTCGCCGCGGGGAATCTGGCGAAGAGCATTCCACACGCGGAACTGAAACACGGTGCCGCGCAAATCGAGCCGGTGCTCCGCACGGGACGGGTCTTGGACCAGATCGTCGCCCTCGCGCACGCTCTGGAGCGCCGCATCCACCAGCCGCTCCAGCGAGGGATCGGGCTCGAGCCTGGCTGCGGGAAACTCGGCCCGCAGCGCGGCTTCGGCTTCTGCCTCCGTGCCGGCCAGCGAAAGCCAGCACAGCCCGCGCTCGGTCGCGCCCACTATGACCCAGCCAAACGGCGACGGTGCGGAGCACCAGCCGATCTGCTCGCCCTTGCCGCCCTGGGCGAAGCACGCCGGCGTCATCCCCAGCGGCGCGCCCTCGTAAACGCGGCTCGAGGAGCCAAAGCCGGCTGCGTAGATCGCCTCCGTCACAGTGTCTCCCTTCCGCAGCGAATCGCGCAGCCGCTCCGCCCGCAGCGCGCGCTGGTAAGCGAGCGGGCTCACGCCCATCTCGCGCTTGAACGTCCGCTGCACGGTAAACGGGCTTAGCCCCGCGACGCGGCCCAGTTCTTCAAGCCGGATCGGCCGCTCGCAGTGCCGCTCAACATAGGCCCGCACCGCGTCCAAAGGTCCGCCCGATGCCGTCGGACGGCACTTCTTGCAGGGCCGGAACCCGGCAGCACGCGCGGCTGCGCAATCCGGAAAGAGCCGGATGTTGGTGCGCAACGGACGGCGGCTCCCGCAGCTCGGGCGGCAGAACACGCCAGTGGTCGCCACGCCGTAAAAGAAGCGGGCTTCGCGGTCACGCGCGACGATTTGCTGCCACGCAGTTTCGGGGTCGAGCATCGGGGACGGCAAAACGGCCATGGCAAGCTGCACAGAGCAATTCATGAACATCATAGTCGCTCTTTCAGTGCAGCGGCGCACTCCGATTCTTGCGCGCAATTCCGAATGACTTCGGCCGCCTCGCCGCCCCCGGGCTGGGAAAGTTTTTTCGGGCCGCCAGAATTTAAGCCCCGCCTCAGGTTCTTCCCTATATGCTCGGTGTGCACCAAAAGACAAGGCCCGGGGCGCAGCGAACCAGCCGCAATGGCGGTGCACCCCCATTCTGGAGGTTTCCGATGGTACGCAGGCGCATAACCCTTGCCGCACTGGTTTTTCTCCTTTGTCTCGCGGGCATGGCACGCGCCCAGCAGAGCGGCCCCTACAAGGTTCTCAAGATCCAGCTCGTCGGAGGCGAAGGCGGCTTCGACTACGTCACGGCCGACCCTGACGCCCGCACCCTGTACGTCGCCCGCATGGGACCAACCGGGCATATCGGTATCTTCAACCTCGACACGCTGGCCCAGGTGGGGGACATCCCCAGCCTCAGCGCTCACGGCGCCACAGTGGACACGGCCACCGGCCATGGCTTCGCCACCTCGAACCCCGTGACCATGTTCGACGCCAAAACCTTCGCCGTCATCAAGAAGATCGACGTGCAAGGCCGTCCCGATGGCTACCTGAACGACCCGTACAATCATCGCTTCTACGTTCTCAGCCACGCCAAACCGAACATCACCGTGCTGGACGATAAGGACGGCTCGATCCTGGGAACCATCGACATCGGCGGCGCGCCCGAGGAGGCCGCTACGGTCGGCCACGGCAAGATCTATACCGATATCGAAGACAAGGCAGCCATCGCGGTCATCGACGCCAACACCATGAAAATGGCGGGCCGCTACGATCTCTCCAGCCACGGCGGCGGCTGCGCCGGCCTGGCGCTCGATGCGAAGAACGGCATCCTCTTCGCCGGATGCCGCGAGAAGAACAACATGATCGTCCTCTCGGCTGCGGACGGACACATCCTCGCCGACCTTCCGATCGGGGCAGGCTGCGACGGCGTCACCTACAATCCCGCAACCACGGAGGCGTTCAGCTCGCAAGGCGACGGCACGCTAACAGTAATCAAGGAAAACTCGCCGACGAGCTTCGTCCTGGAGCAGACTGTGCCCACGCCGGCACGGGCCAAGACCATCACCCTCGATCCCAGGACCGGGCATCTGTTCCTGATCACTGCCGAGTTTGGACCCACACCCCCGGCTCCGGTAGAGCCAGGCGCTCCGGCGGAGCCGGCAGGCCGGCCCGCGTTCATGCGTGGACCTCGCCCGCCCATGATTCCGGGCTCATTCCAGATTCTGGAGGTCGGCAAGGAGTAGAAGCCGGCCCGGTGAAGAAAGCTTCCGCCTCCACCTGGCCGCGAACGGCTCTACGTACTTACGTACCGCGCAGCAACTCCTCCGCCCGCTTGAGGTCTTCTTCCGTATCCACGCCGATGGTATCGCGGGGCGCATCGGCTACGAAAATCGAGATGCCGTTTTCGAGCAGCCGCAACTGCTCCAGGCGCTCGAGCTTTTCCAGCGGCGACGGCGGAAGCGAAGCGAAACGCTGCAGCGCGTCCTTGCGGTAGGCATAAATCCCCAGGTGCTTGCGGTAACCGCTGAAGCCCGCCGCGTCGCGATCAAAGGGAATCGTCGCGCGAGAAAAATAAAGAGCGCGGCCATCGAGCGCCGTCACCACCTTTACCGCGTTCGGATTCGCAATCTCTTCCGGCGGACAGCGCACGGCAAGCGTCGCCACTTCAACTTCAGGCCGGTCGAACAGATCGAGCAACGGAGGGAAAAAATCCGCCGTGAGCGTCGGCTCGTCACCCTGGATGTTCACGTAAATATCCGCTTCGACCTGGCGGGCCACTTCCCTCACCCGGTCCGATCCGCTGGCGCATTCGGACGAAGTCATCTGCACCGGAATGCCGCCCGCGCGGCACACCTCGGCCACTTCTTCGGCGTCCGTGGCCACAATCACCGGGTCCATGCGGCCGCTGGACTGGGCCGCGCGCCACACCCACTCCACCATGGGCCGGCCGGCAATGGGGCACAGCACCTTGCGGCTGAGGCGCGTGGAAGCCAGCCGCGCCGGAATCACCCCGGCAATCCGTACTCTGCTCATGCAGCCGAGTTTACAGGACAGCCGGCGAGGTTGAGGACTCACATTCAATCCTTTGCAACCGAGGTTCCGGGGTTTGACCTCAGCCTCTGCCGCCCCGTATCATCGTGAATGGGAATCCGGTGCGGCGATTGTTTCTTTTGTCCCCGTATCCGCGTGTCTTGCGCGTTCCAGCGCTTCTCCGGCGGAGTAGCTCAGATGGTTAGAGCGTGGGATTCATAACCCCAAGGTCGAGCGTTCGATCCGCTCCTCCGCCACCACTTTTAGTAGCAAAATAAACGGGTTAGAAGAGGCCGCTCGGGAGCGGCCTCTTTTGATTTCGGCTGAATGCCCGTGAACTGTCCGCCTTCTGTGAAAAGCCTCGTGTAGTGTCCACGATTTAACTGGACAACCGGATCACTTTCTTTTTCGAGTGCCTGGCAGAGTACATCCGGGCTGGATCTGCTCCAGGGTTTAGCGGCAGCGGGATAGCTTCTCCACAATGACTCATGGGAACGCATCAGGGTGCGGTCAGCCACAAACATCTGGACTATCATCTGGATGCGTTCACGTTCCGGTTCAACCGGTGCAGGTCACGCAGCCGGGGGAAGCTGTTCTTTCGCCTCGCCCAACAAGCCGTCGCCGTTAATCCGGTGACACGCCACCAAATCGTTCACCCGAAGACCGAAGAATCGACCCGCAAAATAAAGCCTCTTGGGACTTGGTGAGTCAAGCGGATACCCATCTCACAGAAAATGTTGTCTTGGACAAGAGTAAGTTCGGATGGTGGCTAATTCCGGACGGATCCGCTGCTCCTGAAGCCGCATCCACGCTTGGTGGATACTTTACGATGGCTTGTGGCTTTGTGACCTTATTGAGCCGCCGCTCTTCGTTCCCGATCAATGCCCAGCGAGGTGAGTCTGAGTAACTCGTCGCGGGCGGAGGTTCTCGCACGGTACAATCCCTGTTCCCTCTTTCACACAATAGAAGTGGTCGGCCGCAAGATCCGTGAAGGTCTCGCTTTCTCCTGACGGCCACGTAACCTGCACTCGATCCGCCTGGCGATGTTCGCCGAGACCGAAGTGCAGGCGCAGGTCGTTTTGCGAAATGTAGCTTCCTCCGCTCCGCACCTCGTCCATCTGGACCAGGTCCCCTGCGAAAACATGGACACGCGTATTAAGCGCCAGCCGGTTGCTCTTTGTTCCCGCAAATTGAAAGCTGATCCAATGATGCCGCGGCTCGCTTTCGGGCCGCAGGATCATGGGCTCGCCTTCAAGATTCTCAATCACCAGGTCCTCCCGCCCGTCATTGAACAGGTCGCCCACTGCCACTCCGCGGCCTACCTGCGGGATCTGGATCGTTTCTCCCGCCAGCCTGCTTACGTCCTTGAACGTTCCGTCGCGCATGTTGAGAAACAACAGTTTCGGTTCTCTGTATTTCGAGAGCAGGTGGGCGCTGTCGACCTGTGGATAGACGTGCCCGTTGACCAGAAACAGATCGGACCAGCCGCTGTTATCGAGATCCACAAACGCATCGCCCCAGCCCACATACGGCCAGGTGCTGTGGGCGATTCCGGCTGCATAGGAAACGTCGGAGAACGACCAGTTGCCGTCGTTGCGCCATAGCGTTCCATAGTCCTCACTAAAGTGGCTCACAAAGAGCGACTCACGTCCGGTGTGGTTATAATCCCCGACCGCAATGCCCATGTTGGCTTGCTCGTTGCCGTCCTGGCTCAGCGCGGTCCCCGAATCGTAGCCGATCTCCGTAAAGGTCCCATTGCCATTGTTCCGGTAGAGATAGTTAGGCCCGCTGTCATTGGCCACAAACAGGTCGAGCCTGCCGTTGTTATCCAGGTCCGACCAGATGGAGCCCAATCCAAGCAGGCCCTGTGCATCTGCCACTCCTGCCTGTTGGGCAACATTGGTAAACGTGCCGTCGCCGTTGTTGTGGTACAGCGCATCGGGATACCCGGGCAGTCCGCGCGGCCCGCATTGGACAGGAATCCCGTGGTACTGACAGGTAATCAACGAGCCGAATTTAGGGAGGTCCGAGAGATTGAGCTTGGCGTAATGGGGAACGAAGAGATCCGCCCAGCCGTCGCCATCGAAGTCGCCGAATGCCGCACCTGTCGCCCAACCGTAATCCTTGTCCAAACCCGTCTGTTTGGTGACATTGGTGAAGGTCCCATCTCCGTTGTTGCGGTAGAGCACTACGCCGTTGAAGCAGGTCACCAGCAGGTCGGGCCAGCCATCATTGTTGTAATCGCCCACCGCCGCGCCCATTGCCCAACAGGGATATCCCACGCCCGCTTTGTCCGTCACATCCGTGAAGGTGCCGTCGTGGTTGTTGTGGAACAGCGCGCTGCGCGCCTTCTTCCCGGCCAATTGCATCGCCACATCCGGCGCATTGGTGAAATAGATGTCCGGCCATCCATCGCCGTCGTAGTCGATCAGTGCCACCCCGCCGCTCATTGACTCCACAATATATTTTTTCTCGGGCGAGGAGAGGTGATTGAAGTGAATGCCCGTCGAAGCAGTAAT
>JAJZNH010000076.1 GCA_021811745.1 Acidobacteriota bacterium | reverse complement strand
CCATCGCCGGCATTACGCCGATTGCGCAGATGCTGGAGGTAAATAAACTGCCCGGCGCTGCTGTGCCGCCTGCCGCCGCGGAACGAAGCTCGTCCTCCCCGGCGGCTGCACCGGTCAGTTCCGGCGACGCGCTGATCGACCCGAGCACCAACTTCCAGGCCATGGAGACGCCGCTGGTGATGAGCGGATTTCGGCCTGAAGCAATCAGGATGTGGCAGAAGCAGATGGCCGGCACCAGCCTGGACTCGGTCGCTGCCGGCGGTATGGGCAGTTCTTCTGAAATAGACACGAAGATATCAACCGCGGCCGAGGCCTCGCTGGTGCCGGGTTCGTCGGTAAGCGCGCAACTGGTGCGCGGCGACGAGGAGATTGCGGCCACCTGCACGGTAACCTATGTGGATGCGAAGCATCTGCTGGCGTGCGGCCATCCGATTCTGCAAGCCGGGCCGGTTTCGTTGCCGATGACCACTGCCGACGTGGTTGCCACGCTGGCCTCGCCCCTGAACGCCTTCAAGATCATCAACACCGGCGCCACTGTCGGCGCCATTACCCAGGATCGTGAATCCGCAATTCTCGGTGTTCTTGGCGCGCAGGCGCGCATGATTCCCATGCACATTACTCTCGATGGACCCGAGGGACAGAGCAAAGTCAACGTCGAGATCCTCGATCAGCCCTCGCTCACGCCGCAGGCTATGCAGGTCGTGCTCTACAATGCGCTGCTGCAGACCAACGCCAGCACGGCATCCACCAGTTATCACCTGACCGGAAGCATCGATCTGGATGGATATGCGCCATCTCCTCTGGATATGTGGATTTCAGCCGGAGGCTCGATGCCTTCGTCCATGGAAGCCGCGCTGCTGGCCGGAGAGCGCTTCACGCAGTTCTTTTCGAACACCGACCGCCTGGGACCAGTGCGATCTATTAACGTCCATGTCGAGGCCATTCCCAGAAACCTTCGCGTGGAACTGGAAAGCGCGCGTCTTGTGTCAAATAACATCGTGCACGCCGGCGACACCGTCGAGGTTGAAGCGACAATCCGCCCCTGGCGCCAGGCGGAGCGGAACGTCAGGATTCCCGTGACCTTGCCAGCAAGGCTCGGCGCCGGCGGTCTGCGCCTGCTTATCTCGGATGCGGGAACGCTGGACCGGACTTTGAACCAGCCGAGTCTTCCCGGCCGCACGCCCGATTTGGCGGCCCTGCTGAACGAGGCCGGGCGTCTGCATACTTCCAACCGCATCTATGTCAGCCTCCTCATGCCCGAAGTGCAAGCCGGGATGGATGGCCAAACCCTCTCCAGCGTGCCGCTCTCTTTTGCCAACGCATTGGAGCCTTTGCGCGCCGGCCAGGACGTCAGCCTCAACGGAGAATCAGCCGAAGTAGTGGCCGAAGCGCCGGCGGGTGGCGTTTTGAGCGGCTACCAGATTCTTAGTCTGCACATCGAACCCGGCGGCGGGTTACACTAGTTCCGATCAGCGCAGTTGCAGTGCAAAAGAGCCTGAGGCTGGTTGCGCCGGTTTGGTGCGTCTCTTCTTAGCGGAGTGAGGACTTCAGAAGACCATGGCCCAGATTCAAGGACTAGCTGTCCACGCGGCGGGAGCCGAACTCCTGCCCTACCACTACGATCCCGGTGACCTGGGTCCGCAGGAAGTAGAGATTGCCATCACTCACTGCGGCATTTGCCACAGCGATCTTCACCTGATCTCGAACGATTGGGGCATGAGCCAGTATCCGTTCATTCCCGGTCATGAGATTATCGGCAAGGTTTCTGCGGTGGGCAAGGACGTGGTGTCACTCAAGACGGGTCAGCGCGTCGGATTGGGCTGGCAGTCGAACTCATGCGGCCACTGCGAATGGTGCACGCGCGGCATGGAAAACCTCTGCCCGCATTCCGAGGGTACCTGCGTTCACCGCAACGGCGGCTACGCCGAGCGTGTGCGCGCCAACGCGCGTTTTGTGATTCCGATTCCCGATGCCCTTGAGAGCGAGCACGCCGCGCCGCTGCTCTGCGCGGGCATCACGGTCTATAACCCGCTGCGCAATCATGGCGTAAGCCCGGCATCGCGTGTGGGCGTCGTGGGCATCGGCGGGCTGGGGCACATCGCCATTCAGTTCGCGCGGGTCTTCGGCGCGGCGGTGACGGCCTTCTCCACTTCAGCCTCAAAGGAAGACGAGGCGCGCGCGCTGGGAGCGCATCATTTCGTAAATACGCGGGAATCAAAGGCCATGAAAGAAGCAGCCGGCACGCAGGACTTCATCCTGACCACGGCCAACGCCGACCATGACTGGTGCACTTATGTTCAGGCGCTGCGGCCCACGGGTACGCTGTGCTTTGTAGGTGTGCCTCCGTCGTCGGTCACGTTGCAGGCATTTCCGCTCATCTCCGGCCTGCGCTCAGTCAGCGGCAGCCCAATCGGCAGCCCCTCGCGCCTGCGCGAGATGCTCGACGTGGCCGCGCGCCACGGCGTGAAAGCGCAGACTGAGATCTTCCCAATGGCGAAGGCCAATGAGGCCATTGAAAAAGTGAAGAAGAGCAAAGTACGCTACCGGGCCGTGCTGGCCAATTGATGCGGCTTCGCCCGGCCCTGCCGCGCGTGGCGCATCCAGCGGAAGTGAACAGACGCTCCATCAGTCCGGCAAATCGACGGGCACGCGCGGAGCAATATAAGAAATCGATTGTTCCCTTAACGATGATTGTTAAGGTCTATGCTTATAGAAACAAAACGCGTGAGCGAGTAGATGAATTTACAGGAGATTCGTTACCTTGTCGCCGTTGCCGAGCACCGGCATTTCGGACGGGCGGCGGAAGTCTGCAACGTCAGCCAGCCAACGCTGAGTAACCAGATCCGCAAACTCGAAGAGGAACTGGGTGTCACCCTGCTGGAGCGCACCAACAAGCGCGTCGATTTGACGCCGGTGGGCGGACAGATCCTGGTCCATGCGCAGCGCGCCCTGGCCGAAGCCGAGCAAATGGAGGCGCTGGCTCGCGCGTCGCGTGACCCGCTGGTAGGGCCGCTGAAGCTGGGCGTGATTCCCACCCTGGCGCCGTATCTGCTCCCGCTGATTCTTAAGCCGCTGAAGCAGGCGTATCCGAGGCTGACCATCGAATTGTGGGAGGATCAGACGCGCTCGCTGATCGAGGGGCTGCGCAATCGCCGCCTGGATGCGGCCCTGCTGGCCACGCCCGCCGATGCGCCGGAAATCACCGAGATCGAATTGTTCAACGAGCCGCTGCTGGCCGCGCTGCCCGTCAACCATCGGCTGGCCAGCGAAAAGCTGGTAAACGAGCAAATGCTCTCAGAGGAGCTGCTGGTACTGGCCGAGGGGAATTGCCTGTCCAACCAGGCTCTGGAGGCCTGTGGCGGCAAGCACGGCCCGGCGCGGGGCAGTCTGCAAAGCTCCATGCAGGCGGCAACCCTGGAGACGCTGGTAAACCTGGTCGCCGCCGGTTACGGTGTCACGCTGATTCCGGCGCTCTCCGCTGATTTGTTTGCGCACCGCGAGATTGTGCTGCGGCCTCTGGCAGGACGAATCGTCCGGACTATCCGCATGGCCAGCCGGCCGGGCTTCCCGCGCCCGCAGGCGCTGCGCGCGTTAGAGAAGGTAATCTGGCATTCGGTTGGGGCCTCGGTATTACAAAGCTGGGAAAAAAGCGAAGGACAGGCTGTGCAAAAGTAAGGCAAAAATCCTTGCAAATGCATCCTTTCGGGAAGATTTTCGAAGAAGAGCAATTCCGGCCCTCCTTATCCACAAAAGCACCTGTTCTCGCCGTTGACCCTGCCCTCCTGGCTCCTTAAAGTCTCTAATCATAGACAGGTTCTTTCTTCCCGCGCTGGCAGCGCCGGGAGACTCAGGCAACGGGCGGAAGTTCTCCTCGGCAGTCCGCCCATTTGGAGTGAAGATGCTGAAACTAAAGAAGATCCATATCCTCGGATTCAAGAGCTTCTGCGACCGCACGGAGGTTGCCGTACCGGGTACCGGCGTGGTCGTCGTCGTGGGGCCGAACGGGTGCGGCAAATCAAACATTCTCGACGGCTTAACCTGGGTTCTTGGCGAGCAGAGCGCGAAGACCCTGCGTGGCACGCACATGCAGGACGTGATCTTTGCCGGAACGCGTGACCGCAAGGCCCTGGGCATGGCGGAAGTGACGCTGACGATGGTCGATCCAGCGGCGTACGAAGGACCCGTGCCCGTGGAGCCGGAGGTCGTCGTGGATCACGACGGTCCGGAGGATTGGGATGAGAACGAGGCGCGCAAGCAGCGCGCCGCCGAAGCCGAGGAGATCATCGCTGCCGAGCAGCCGGGCCAGGTCATCGAAGAAGATGGAGTTGAGAACGCGCAGCCCACCGCCGAAGGCGTCGAAGGACCGCAAGCGGTGGTGCTCAAGATTCGCCGCCGCAAGTTTCATCGCACACCGCAGAAGGGTGAGATTGTCATCACGCGGCGGCTCTTCCGCACCGGCGAGAGCGAGTACCTGCTGAACGGCAAGCTCTGCCGCCTGCGCGATATTCAGGACATCTTCATGGGCACCGGCCTGGGGCCGGAGAGCTACGCCATCATTGGGCAGGAGCGCATCGGACAACTGCTCAGCTCAAAGCCGCACGATCGCCGCGCCATCATCGAGGAAGCAGCGGGAATTACGCGCTTCAAGACCAAGAAGCGGCTGGCGGAGTTGCGCCTGGAAAGCGCCAAGCAGAACCTGGCCCGCGTGGACGACATCTTTGAGGAAGTCACGCGCCAGATGAACAGCCTGAAGCGGCAGGCGGCGAAGGCGGAACGCTTTGCAGCGGTGCGCGACGAACTGCGCTCGCGCCTGCGCGTGGTGCTGGCCAGTCGCATGGCCGTGATGGACACCGAACAGGCGCGGCTGGACGAAGAGATTGCCGCGCTCACAGAGCGCATCAACGGGGCGGCGGCGGAGATCGATGAGCAGGAGGCCAGCCAGCACACGCTCACCGAGCGCGGCTACGAGCTGGACCGGCAAGGCCACGAGGCGCAAGAGCGTGCCAACCAGGCGGCTGTCGAACTGGAACGCGCCACGGCGCGCGAGCGCAGCAACACCGAGCGCATCGGCGAACTGGAGGCGCGCATCGCGGCGGCCGGCGCTGAGCTGGAGCAGACACAGACGCAGTTAGCCGGGATCGCCGAGGAGCGCGCGCAACAACGCGCCTTTCTGGAGACAGCGGCGGGCGAGGCCCGGGCCTTTCGCCAGAATGTGGAGGCTCGCCAGCACGAGGCGCGCACCGCAGCCGAAGATGTCTTCAAAGCGGAGCGCGAACTGGAGACCAACCGCCGTCACGTCATGCATCTTTTGACCCTGGCCGGCAACGCCCGCAACCAGATTGCCCACGGCGAAGAAAGCCTGGCGGCGCTGGAGCACGAAGCCGAGCGGCTCGACGGCGAAATGGGCCAGGCGCGCAATGAGCAGGAGAATCTGGGCGTCCAGACTGCGCAGGCGCGGGCGCGCTATGAGTCGGCTGCAGCAGACCTGAAACGGCTGGAAGGCGAAATTGCGGCGCTGCGCGAAGAGTTGCAGGCAAGGCGCGCGGAAGAAAACAGGCAGCGCACCCGCGCCAATCAACTGCGCAGCGAACAGGCTACCGCCGTGGGACGGCGCGATTCTCTGCAAGCCCTGATCCGCAACCACAGTTACTCCACCGACACTGTACGCCGGCTGCTCAAGCCCGGCTCCCTGGGCCAGGGCATGTCGCCGGTGGGCACGCTGGCGGACTTTCTTGAAGTCAACGGCGAGTATGAAGGCGTCGTGGATGAGTTCCTGCGCGAAGAGCTGAACTATGTCGTTGTAGAGAACTGGGGAGCCGCCGAAGAAGGCGTCCGGCTGCTGAAGTCGGGCGTCGATGGAAGAGCCACGTTCCTCATTCACTCCGACGCGCAGGGCGAGCTTTTCAAGCCGAGCGCCACAGTCGTCAACGAACCCGGCTTAACGCCGTTGCGCGATGCGATCAAGGTGCTGAATGGATTCGGGCGTTCGCTCGAGACAATTCTGCCCAAGATCGGGCACGGCTACCTGGTGGAGGATTCCGGCACGGCGCAACGCCTGGCCGCGCAATATGCGCATGCATTCTTCCTCACGCGCGAGGGCGAGTGCTTCCATAACATCACCGTGACCGGCGGCAAGCCCGCCAGCGAGGGCCCTCTCGCTCTGAAGCGCGACCTGCGCGAGACGGAAAGGCGGCTGGGCAAGCTCGAAAATGACCTGAGGCAGGCCGAGGCGGAAGCAGCGGCGCTGACCCGGACAATCGAAGACCTGAGCGCGCAACTGGAGGCGCGCAGCGCCGAGCGCCGGCAGGCTGAAACCGACAGCGCCAATCTGGGCGCATCTCTGAAGCAGATGGAAGGCGAAGCACAGCGCATTGAGCGCCGCCTGCAGGATTGGACGGCGCAGGCCGCGCGTAATA
>JAJZNH010000752.1 GCA_021811745.1 Acidobacteriota bacterium | reverse complement strand
CGACAACATGATCGACAGGCTGATGGGCAGGCCGGGGTCCAACGGCACGGGCATCGTCGCGTACTCACGCGGGCGGCTCCCGGGCGACTTGCAGGACACGGCCTCCTCTGCCCTCGACGGGAACCCGGCCACGATGTGGTCTCCCGGCTTCGGCGCGTCGCACCAGATCGGGGACTGGATAGAGGTGAACGTCCCCCACCCGGTGAGCTTCGACCACCTGAACCTTCAGGTCGTCGCAGACGGGTACCACTCGGTGCCGACGCGCCTGTCCATCTCGGCAGGGGGACGCACGGTGAACGTGAAGCTCCCGCCCATTGCAGACGCTCGCCAGCGCAATGCCACAGTCTCGGTGCCCGTCTTCTTCCCGCGCCTCACCGGCAGCCACATCCGAGTGACGGTCACTGGCGTGCGCGACGAGCGGCAATTGCAATCGGCGCTGGCCGCGCTTGCCCGCTGGCAGGGTGCGATTGCGCTGTGCGGTGTCGAGATGTATGAAGGCGTGCTCGATGACGAGCCTTCCATCCGCGCATTCCTCAAAAGGACGGCGGACGTCACGCGAAAGCTGGCCGCCGAAAAGCGGTTCCAGCGGGAGCCCGCGCTGCTTTCCGGCGCCGGTTCGGTCTGGTATGACGTGGTTGCCGAGGAATTTTCCGCTGCTGGATTCGGCGATGCCGTGGAGATCGTCCTGCGCCCGGGCTGTTATCTTACGCACGATGTCGGCGCTTATCGCGAGGCGCAGGCAAAGATTCTCGAACGCAATCCCATTGCGCGCCAGATGCGTTCGGGCCTAGTGCCCGCTCTGCAAGTCTGGGCGTATGTGCAATCGGTTCCGGAGGCTGAGAAGGCGATTATCGGCATGGGCAAGCGCGATGCGGCTTTTGACTCCGGTCTTCCCGTTCCGGCGTTGCATTACAGGCCGGGACAAGCCGCGCCTGAACCGGCTCCGGCGCACTGGTCAGTGACCAAAATGATGGACCAGCACGCGTACATGAAGAAGGGCGGGCAGGACGACCTGCGCGTGGGCGACATGATCGCGTTTGACATTCTGCATCCCTGCCTGACCTTCGACAAATGGCGCGCGATCCCGGTATTGAACGCCAGCTATGAAGCCGTCGGTCTGGTGCAGACGTTTTTCTGAGAGCTTTTCCTCGGGGGGATAGAAATCGGGCGAGGCCGCTTGCGAAGAAACATCTAGCCTTGAGCGGAAGGGCCGGCCTGTTGTGGCGGGTTGCGCCAGCGGCCGGCCCCTGCATTTTCCGGGCTTGATTTACTTTCCAATCGTGCTGAACGTGTAGGTAGTCGTCTGGTGGTAGGTCTCTCCGGGCCGCAGGACTGTGCTCGGGAAGTTCGGGTGGTTCGGCGAGTCGGGAAAATGCTGCGTTTCCAGGCAGAAGGCCGAGTGCTTCTGATACTTGATTCCATGCCGGCCGGTGAGCGTTCCATCCAGGAAGTTGCCAGAGTAGAACTGGATGCCGGGCTGGGTCGTTTCCAGCGTCATCTTCCGCCCGCTCACAGGGTCTTCCGCAATCGCGGCCAGCCGGAGCGTCCCGGGCTTTCCGTTCAGGATGAAGTTCTGATCGTATCCGCCGGCATATTTCAGCGCCTCGAAATTATCGTTGATTCGCGCTCCGATCGGTGTCAGCTTGCGGAAGTCGAGGGGGGTGCCGGCCACCGGATCTTCTTTGCCGGTCGGAATCAGCCCCGCATCCGTTGGAGTGTACTTATCGGCATTCAGCTCAATCTCCTGATCGAGCACGTTGCCCTTATCGTTACCGTGCAGGTTGAAATAGGCATGGTTGGTCAGGTTGAGGATCGTAGGCTTGTCGGTGGTTGCGTAGTAGTCGATGCGAAGGGTGTTGCCCGTCAGGGTGTACTTCACCTTGGCGGTCAGTTTCCCGGGGAATCCCATGTCCCCGTCCGGGCTCACATGGGTGAATTCCACACCGTCCGGGACTTCGTGCGACTGCCATACATGCTGATCAAAGCCGACCGGCCCGCCGTGCAAGGCGTTGGGGCCATTGTTCAAGGGAATCTGATAGGTCTTCCCGTCGATCGAGAACTTGCCGTGACCAATGCGGTTGCCGTAGCGGCCCACGATGGCACCAAAGTACGGATTGGGTTTCAGGTAGTCCTGCAGCGAGTCATACCCGAGTACGATGTCTTCCACCTTGCCATTACGATCCGGTGTTTTGATACTCACCAGCCGCGCGCCATACGCTGTTACCCGCACCTCGATCTTTCCGCTTGTCAGCGTGTAGATCGGCACGGCCTCACCTTTGTCGGTATGACCCCAAATCGCCATCTTTACCTCTCCTCGCGCAACGGCCGTAAGAGCCATTGCAGCCACAATCACGGTTCCAGTGCATGAAAACAGTCTCTTCACAGTTTCCGCCTCTTCTCCAGACGCCTTGGGTAAGTCTGGCGTCTGCCCCGCATCCGCAGGCAATTGGACGATAGCATGTAAACGTTATTCCAGTAAACCAGATGGAAGCGCCAGCGCCTCGATGAGGCGTCTTGTTACTCTGACCGAAGGGTTTGCAGACGGCTCGCGCGGAGGCATATTACGAGCCTGCGGGCTGGGCGGGATTGCTGTTGCTGCCGCGCGCATTGACAAGGCGGGCGGCAGGTATGAGTATGAAAACGTGTCAGTGTCTGAGCCGCATGGATGCAAGCCAGTCAGCTCGATTTTTCCCCTGGATCCTATTTTGTAAAGAGCGGTCTCGGCCAAGAGGTTGAGGATGAAAAAGATTGTTTTGCTCTCGATCGTTGCTCTCCTGTTCTCCGCCGCCGCACATGCGGACTTCGTCATCCTGCGGGACGGCAAAAGCTATTCCGGAGTTTATACGGGTGCTCCTAACGGCAAGTTGATCTTCAAGGACACTTCGGGCATTCAATACACATTCCCCCTGGCGGACGTGCAGTCGCTGGTGTTCTCGAACGTTTCCGATCACATCTCCCTCCGCGGCGGGCAGTCCTATACCGGCCAATTGGTGGGCGTAACGAAGGTCTCCTTTCGCGGATCCAACGGGATTGCATACGTGTTTCCGATGAAGGATATCGCGTCGATGGTCTTTACGCAGCCGTCCGCGAACGGAGCGCCAATGGGCTCTGCGGCGCAGTCCGCCTATAATACGGGTACCGCTGCGGCACAGTCCGCCTACAATTCGGGCGCTGCTGCAGCGCAGTCTGCTTACAACTCGGGCGCTGCTGCAGCGCAGTCTGCTTACAACTCGGGCGCCGCGATGGCCGGGAATTACGGGGCTCAAGCGTCCGGGTATATGCCTTCCTCTCCCAGCAGCGCTGCCGTGCCGGCAGTCGCAGGGCAGGGCACGCCTTCGGTGGTGATTCCCTCAGGCACGCAGATCGTTGTCCGGACCGATGTCGGGATCGACACAGCCAAAGATGCGATTGGAAAACTCTATCCGGCCCGCATCCAGCAGAACATCGTTGATAGCACTGGCGCAGTGGGAATTCCGCAGGGGTCGAGCGCTGAACTGCAGGTAGTGGACCTGAACCAGGGTACAAACGCGAGCAGCAAGGATCTTGCGCTGGCTCTGTACGCGGTTAATTTGAATGGCACTCAATACCGTGTGGATTCTTCGTCGGTTATGGAGAAGAACTCGGCAGGTTTTGGCATGAATAAGCGTACGGCGGAGTTTGCCGGTGGCGGCGCCGGGTTGGGTGCGCTTCTGGGCGCTGTTTTTGGCGGCGGCAGGGGAGCGGGCATCGGCGCGCTGGCGGGCGGTGGCATGGGTGCGCTTGGGCAGTTCTTGACCCGTGGCAAGCGCGTGAATGTTCCTGCCGAGTCGGTTCTGACATTCCAGTTGAACCAGACGCTGGTCCTGCATCCCTGAGTGGCCGGGTAATTATTGAGCTGCGGCCCAGGCGCGCTTCTGCGCCGCTCTCTGAGAGGCAAGCGGTTCTTACATGAGCCGCTTGCGAATCAGATCGAGAGATTGCTGTGTGGTCCATTCGCGGATACGCTGGCGGTCGCCGCGGAAGGTGCGCGACACGACTTCGTTCTTTTGCCCATCTGAGACAGCCATGTAGACGAGGCCGACGGGTTTGGAATCGGTTGCGCCGCCCGGTCCGGCGATGCCGGTGACGCCCAGGCCCAGGGTGGCGCCGGTGCGGAGGCGAATGCCTTCCGCGAGGGCTGTGGCCACCTGTTCAGAGACCGCGCCATGCTCGGCGATAAGCTGGATAGGAACGCCGGCGAAAGCCGCCTTGAGTTCGTTGGAATAGACGACGGCGCCGCCCAGGAAGGAACGCGAGCTGCCCGGGACAGAAGTGATCCGCTGGGCGATCATGCCGCCGGTGCAGCTTTCTGCTACGGCGAGGGTGGCCTGGCGAAGGCCGAGGTAATAAAGGACAATCTGCTCCAGCGTTTCTCCTTGAGAAGAATAGACCCAGTCGTCGAGCGCCTCTTCCATTTGTCCGGCCAGCTCATCCACCCGCGCGCGCGCTTCCTCGATGTCGGGCTTGGCGCAGAGCAGGATCAACTGGATGTCGCCCGCGTGCGCCAGGATCGTGGTTTCTACGTCTTTGTATTTCGTGTAGATGGGAGCCAGCAGCTTGTCGGCCTGAGACTCGGGAATCATTGCCGCGCGCAAGGTGCGCCGCGCAATGGCTCGCGGCGGCAGAATCGCTTTCAGCCTTGACACGCACTCTGTGTCGAACAGCGGCCGGCATTCGTGCGGCGGCCCCGGGATCAGCATGACAAGTTTGCGGTAACCGTCAAAGGTGATATCGAGCCACTGGCCGGGAGCGCTGCCGTTGGGATTGGGCAGAATGGTCGCGCCTTCAAGAATGTCGGCTTGCTTCAGATTGTTGGCGGGCATGGTGATGCGCCAGGATGCGGCGCGCGCATGCAGGGCCGCCACCTGGGAGGCGTCGCGGCGCAAGGTAAGCGAAAGCGCTTCGGCAACGGCCTCGCGGGTCAGGTCGTCTTCCGTTGGTCCCAGTCCTCCCATCAGGACAAGAACATCGACGCGACCAAGGGCGGTACGGATGGCGCTGACGAGATCCTTAAGGCGGTCGCCAACGATGGTCTTGAAAGCAACCGCGACTCCGATTTCATTGAGCTTTTCCGTCAGGTAGAGGGAGTTGGTGTCCTGGCGGAACGGGGTAAGCATCTCGGAACCGACGGCGATGATCTCGGATTTCATAAAGGCAGCTCTCAGCTTTCAGCTATCAGTTTCTCAGCCTTTTATTCTTTTCGCGATGCTCGCCCCCATGCCGCGAGCGAGGCTTCAGTTCGATGAGTCCACATGCACACCGTCAAGTTAAAGGCTGAAAGCTGAAATCTAGAACAAATTGAGTCCTTCTACTCCCAAGTCCACATCATAAACAGCGTCATGCGTGGCCAAAATGGTTCCTCCCAGCGGAGAAAAGGCGACTCCGACGAGATTGGTTCCGGCAAGAACCAGCGAAGCCTGACCCTTGGGAGTGATGCGAACCAGCCCCCGGCGGCCATGGAGGCAGGCAGTCACGTAAACATCGCCTTCGTTGGATAGGGCGAGGCCCTGAGGGCGGCCGAGGCCGCGGTACCAGACGCGCGTGTCGCCGTTGGGAGCGATGGCCCAGATGGCCTCATTCGACGAGAGTGACGGAGCGGTCACATAGAGTGTGCCATCGGCGCCCACGGCCATGTGATAAGCGGCGACGCTGGGCTCAAGCGTGGCATGAACGAAGATCTGGCGCTCGGAATTGATTTTGAAGATAGTGCCGCTGCGGTCGCCGACAAAGAGATTGCCATCGGCGTCAAAGGCGGCGCCGGTGGCTACCCCCATCCCTTCGATATAGACGGTGTGCTCGCCGGCATTGTCGATCCGGTAGACGTTGCCCTCGGCGCGAGAGGTGACGTAGAGGTCGCCATCGGGGCTGAAAGCCAGACCGGTAGCGTTGAGGATGCCGGTCACAAACGGCGTTCCGTGACCGTCAGGACTGACCCGGACGACCGAGACGGGAGTTTGCTTGCCGCGCGGGCCGGAGACCGTGGCATAGATCATGCCCGACCGGCTGACGGCCGGACTGGTGACCGGGTGCAGACCATCCGAGAGTTCCCGTGCCACCCGGATTGGGACAGCATTGCTCGTGCCGGAGGGATTGCGCGCTTCCACGATCCCCGTAGAGGCTTTTTCGGGAACCCGGAAGACCAGGCGCGAGGATCGGCTCATCAGGATATGCGCCGGCTTGCCGTTCACCAGAACAGTGGGCGGGCCAGAGCTGTCTGCGCCCAGATGAGAGCCGAGGAGTTCCACCTCGCCAAGGGGCAGTGCGGCTGGGGGAACAACGTCTGCGATGCGAGGCGCGGGAGCGGCTGCCGAAGCGGATTGAGCGGAGGATCGAGCCATTTCAGAACCAGATGCGAATGAGTGATGCTACAACCAAAGCATACAACCCGGCTCCCAGATCATCGAAGACAATGCCCCAGCCTTCCGGAAGG
>JAJZNH010000024.1 GCA_021811745.1 Acidobacteriota bacterium | reverse complement strand
CCCCCAGCGCGGCAAACACACTACGTTATTGTTGTGATGGTGGACGCGGTAGGAATCGAACCTACAACCTGTCGGTTAAGAGCCGAATGCTCTGCCAGTTGAGCTACGCGTCCAGACAAGAGATACGGATGGAGGCAGGGGCTTTCATTCGCAACCTAGGCTAGCAAGGAACTGCCCTGCACCTAAAAATATAGCATGGACCTCAAACAGACTCCAGAGGCGAGGCTATCCGCAGACCAGGATCTCCTGCGGACGACGCCTTTGGCGACGCCGGGCGTTCTTGAGACTTACGCGGAACCTCTGCTCCGCGAAGTTGGGTGGATTGGAGGGCTCTGATTCCGAATTGCGCCGGCTCCAGAACCGCTCCGGGCGGCGATCGTACTTTGGATCGGGGGCGGCGCCATTACTGCTGCTGGGTGTTCCGCGCCGCAGCTGCTTCCATGGCGGGAAGAATGCCTCTCAACTTAATAAATTCGGGGTCCGTGCGGAGAGGTTGCAGGCGCGGGTCGGCAAGCATCTGGAAGAACCACGGGCAGCGCACTTCGTCGGATTTTCGCAGCTCCGCGAGCGCAGAATCGCGCTCGCCAAGAACCACATAAGCGGCCACGGCGAATGTATTGAGGACAAAGCGTTCCCGGCCCAGCCAGTCGAGCCGCAGCAAAATGGCGCGCGCCTCGTCTGCGTGGCCGGCGCAGGCCAGCGCATAGGCCTGGACGGCCGAGGCCAAGTCGAGGTATGGCCGCCGCTGCGCGAGTTCCTGTGCGAGCTGTATTCCCCGCGCTGCATCCCCGTTATGGGCCACGATGATAGCTCCAAGAAGGCTCGAGGCCTCGTGCTCGGGGAAGTGCGCCAGTGCATGCTCGATCTGTTGCATGCTTGCGGCAGACTCTCCCGCCAGGTGCAAGGCCCAGCCCAGACAGGCTTGCAGCCAGGGAGAATATGGGTCCAGATGGATGGCCTCGCGCAAGGTTTCGATGGCCTGGCCGAAACGATGGCGGCTGAGTTCGAACATGACCCGCGCTCGTGTGATCCAAGGATTGTGGAGGAGGTGGGAAGAAAGAGAAAATGCCAGAAGCGCGGCAGGCAGATCCCGATCCACATGAAACTTGATCCACCCGAGGGCCGGCAAAATGGCCTCGCATCGCACGGCGAGTTCGGAAATCGACTCTCGATCCCAACGGCGAACTGCGTCTGCTGCAGCTCCCATTTCAAGGGAACGCCGGACGATATGCGCTGCAACGGATGGAGACAGGAATCCGTAGAGGGTTTGGGCAAGGCAGAGATTTGCCAGGTCTAGGCGAGCAGCGATCATTGACGGATCAAGTTCGATGGCGCGCAGAAGGCGTTGCAGGCTGTCTTGCATGCTGTGCCGCTGGCAGGACTGCCATTCAAAATGGGCGCGCTGAAGAATCTGGTATGCTTGCAGGCGCTGGGGGGCGCTCTCCTGGCTGTCTGCCGCCGCCGCCACAGCGGAGATGGAGAGGTTAGACGCGAGGAGATGAAAGGCCAGAATCTGAACCAGCTCCCGGACCAGACCGGCGACGCGGCTCTGTTCCGCGAATAGATCCTCAAGCCAGAGTTGGGCACCGTCCCTTGTCCGGATCATCTTGACGCGCAGCCGGTAGTGCGCGGGCAATGAGCGCAAGGTTCCGGTGAGGACGAGGTCGGCTTCGAGCGCTCTCCCAATCTGCTGAGCGCTAAGGCCCCGGCGGGCCAGCGTGGACACCGATTCCTGAGGCAGAGCAAGCGCGATGGCCGGGTGCGCCTCGCTGAGGCACGCGGCCGTCTCTTCGGCCACGGCGGAGCCAAGAAACTCGGGCAGGTCAAATTCGGCGGTGAACGGCACGATGGCCAGCCTCGGCAGGGTCGCGGGCAAGCCGGCGAGAAGAGGACGCACAGGAGCGAAAAAGCGGTAGCCGCGCTTGTAAACGGTTTGGATGCACTCTTCCGGTCCCAGCCGGGCGCGCAAGGAAGACATGCACTTGGAAATGGCATCGGCCGTAATTTGCATGTCACTCCAGACGGCTTGCCGCAGTTGGCTGTGAGTGACAACCTGGCCGGCCCGGGCCAGCAGAAACCGCAACGCTGCCAACTCTCTGGGAGACAGGTCGACCGGCTCCTCTTTCCGCAGAAGCCTTCCGTCGGCCTCCAGCCGAAAGGCTCCGAATACGTATACCGATCCTGGTGAATCGGAAGATGCCGAAGTCAATCTGTCCATATGAACCAACGCATCTGCCTGAAGGCTGGCGGTACGGAATTACCGGGGCACTGTCCTCGCCCGCCGGAAAGCAGCTCCGGCACGCGCCGCAGCACCCCATGGCGCCTACATCCAGGGAAAAATCTGCACTTCTTCATGCTCTCCAGGCTTCTCCGAGCCCGGTGAATTTTCACTGTAATAAGTATGTACTTGTTTGACCACGAGACCATGCATGGAAGCCGTGGTTTTCAGTGCGAAGTAATTGCAGGAAGTTACCTGGGCGCGGGAGGATTGCTCCCTCCCCATGAATCCATTGCACTTGCTCGCGTGAGGAGGCGGTTCGGAGCTGCGCGTTTTTCCGCCCCCCCAAGGAGAATTGCGCATCAATACTTCGATTTGATTCCGTAGGTCAGACCCATGGTGAATTGAAAGGAGTTGGGTTTGGTGGGGGGAACCGACACGGGAGGATTGTTCAGGTAGCTGTCCATCGTCCCTAGCGAAAAGCTGAGGCTCTTGTAGGCCGGAAACGTGACGGTGTTGGTCTCCATTGCGGAATAGGCCGAGGGCTGGTTGTAGGCGGGCAGGTACGCAAGACTCTGTGTAAACGTCAACAACTTCGCGTGCAGGGCGTAGCTGGCCGAGTAGGTGGAAGCTGTGAGGTTCAGATTGGCGGAGGCGGCGCCGCTGATGAACTGCTGGCTCTCGTACTGGATGGTTCCTTTCAGATCGATCTCCTGCTTTGGAGTCTTGATGGCAGTCCACCCGATGCCGCTGCCGTAGATCTGCTGCAGGGCCAGATCCTGCCCGAAGTTGTGGTCAAAGGCCGTTTGTGCCAGCGCGAAAAAGCGGGGCGAAAAGTATTCGTCACGCTCTGCATCTGCGTGGTAGATGGAGGTCTTTGTGCTTGTCGCCGGCACAAGTGCACCCGCGGAGAAATATCCTGGCTGCGTAATCTTTCCAAACGAACCGCTGAAGTCCGTTGTGGTGCGGTTGCGCGGATTGAGCCAGCTTGCCGTAGGTACAACGCGCGCCAGACTCACCGCTCCCGACACCGTGACCTGGTTCTGGGTGGCGCTTACAATCGTTCCTCCCCCGGTCACAGTACCATTCCACCCCGCGAAGAAATCCGGCGTGTGATAGACCTGCTTGGTCAGGGTGGCTTCATTCATGATGTATGGCACATCCTTGACTGGAATGGGCGGGCCCACAGGACCGGAGGAAGGATGCACGGTGATCGCCTGATGGGTGACTTCTAACGTTCCGATCCGAAGATGGCTCATGCTGTTTTTGCCGCGGAGCCTTATCTTGCCGTTGAGTACCGCAAATCGTTCCGAGACGCGCAATTCCTTGATCTTGGTCCAGGGAAGTGTGATGTTCCCGAGCGGAACACTGTGAAAGGTAACGTTACCCTTCATCTCCTTCACAAATCTCCCGTGCAGGGTATCGCCATTGCTCAGCACCAGCACGTCAGGCGCAGGTTTGGTAGTGGGCTGTTTGCGGGCCGCGGGCTTGCCCTGAGCGGCGCACAGCAGCGCCGAGCCCAGGACAGCAAAAAGCAGCAAGCCCCGCGTATCCCGATTGCAGAAGTGCCGTAAAAAGCAACGAGAAATATCCATCATGGCGAAGATAGCCTTTCTTTATCATTTAGCGGAAGCTGGGTTCCTGTCCATTCGCAAGTTGTTTGCTGTGGGGCGTGGCGCGGAGTTGCATTGTGGGCAAGAAGTTGCTGCTGGCATGCATGGTCGCCGCCGGGTTGCGGCTGAGTAATTTCCGCACAGTTGTCAGCCCGCCATTTGGCTTAGACTTGTTCACAGAATTCATTTACAGCCCGAGGGAGTTGGCGATGCCCAAGAGTCTTTCCTACGCCCAGTGGTCTCTGGAGCCGTATTGCATCGGTCTGAAGCTTCGTTCCCTGCGCATCCAGAAACGCCTAACGCTTTCGCGCCTGGCGGCCGAGACCGGCCTTTCCACCGCGTTGCTGTCGAAGGTGGAGACGGACCGGATGATTCCCACCTTGCCCACGCTAGCTACGATCAGCCGCGTGTATGGAGTCGGAATGAACTATTTCTTCGCCGAGCCCGCGCGGCATACTCTCTCTATCACCCGCAAAGCCCACCTGCAGGACAACGGACGCGGGCCGGAGTCGTTGAAGGTTACACCACTGAACATTGCCGGAGAAGGCGCGCGCCTGGTGGTGCAGATGATTGAATTCCCGCCTGGAGGGCCAGCCATTGCGATGGAATCCTATCGCGAGGCCAATGGCTTGGTTTATGTGCTCGAAGGGCGTCTGAGGCTGGACGCAGGAGGGGAGCGCGAGGTGCTGGAAACCGGCGATTGCGCCTATATGGACAGCGAGATGCCGCTGGCGTGGAGCGCGGCGGGTAAGCACCGCTGCCGGGTGCTGGCGGTGCTGCCGGGCAACGCGCCCACGGGCCGCGAACGAGCACACCGGGCATCCTGAGTTTGCGCGCGCGATCCACTGGAAAATGCCCGGTCAGGAATCAGCGGGCCCGTCATGGTTACCGAACAGCCGGCATTTCCTTCTCCAATTCCATTGCGGCTGGAAAGAGCACGTTGTTTTCAAGATGTACATGCCGGTGCAGGTCCTGCTCGAGGGCATCGAGGCCATGATAGAGGCCGACGAACGTGGGGCAGGCATCGGCGGGCGGTGTGTAGTCCCCGGCTGCCGAGCGCATCTCCTCCATTAACGTCCCGGCCTCCGCGTGCTCGTGCATCATGGCTTGAATGGGAAATTGGACAGAGCCAAAGCAGGCGTTGGGAGCGGAGGCGTTTTCACTGTGGCTCCGTTCTAGGCCGATGATGTAGGGAAACAAAATCTGCTCTTCCTTGTTCAGGTGTAAGAGAAGTTCTTCGGCAAGTTGGCGCAGGTGGCCATCGATGAAGATGGTTTCGGGATGGGCCTTTCCGTGCTTGGCCGCTACCCGCTCGGACATGGCTTGCAGCCGAGGCAACTCGTTGCGGATATATGCGTGATGGGTCTGAACAATATGCTGGATCAGATCTGTGGGCGCGGCCAGGGCCAGGTCAGGCTCGCCGCCATAATTGTTGTCGGCTTTGGCAAGCGCATCCAGCAGCGCCTCCACGGCGA
Source organism: Acidobacteriota bacterium (assembly GCA_021811745.1). Next base: position 1,149 of record JAJZNH010000024.1, on the reverse strand, counting down.
TCCCTTTCTCAGCGCAAACCTCTGCCAGAGGCCGGTTACCCCCGCAACAATAATCCAGATGGAGCTGCTCAAACAGGCGTATGGTGGCGGGGTTCTCCAGAGCGATCGTGCGGAGCGTGGACGTGGAAGCGATCATGGTGAAATCCTCCTGATGGTTCGAGGGTAGGGAATCGATTTGCATGAGGCAGCGACTTTCGTCACTGTGGGGCAAAAAGCCGGCGACAATCGCTCTCCAGTCCCCAGTCAGATGAGGGCATAATTGATGGCCAAGGACTTGGGTCCGGAGATTCTGCCTCCCGATTTGCCGGTCCCACGGCTGGTCTGTAGTATGGTTCCCAGTCCGGAAACGCCAAAGCATGCGTCCCAACTCAAAACTGATTCAGGCGACATTCACAGGCGCCCTCGGCGGGCTGATCTTCGGATTCGATATTGCGGTAGTGGCCGGCATCATTGATTCGGTGGTACGGGCATTTGCGCTGGGCAGCCGCGGCCAGGGCTTTACAGTTGCCATCGGCCCCATCGGCACCGTGGTCGGTTGCTTCGTGGGCGGGGTCATCGGGCAAAGGCTGGGCGCGCGTGACGGGCTGCGTTATGCTGCCGTTCTTTACTTTGTGGTAGCATGGGCCGCCGCGCTTTCCGTCAGTTGGCCCATGCTGCTCGCGGCGCGCTTGTTGAGCGGAATCGGGCTGGGTTCGGCGTCGGTGCTGGGGCCTGTCTACATCGCAGAGCTTTCTCCCGCCAAGTGGCGCGGGCGTCTGGTGGGCGCCTTTCAAATCAACGTGGTGAGCGGGATTCTGCTCGGCTACACCTCAGACTATCTGGTTCGGCTCGCCCATCTGGGCGCAATCGAATGGCGCGTGATGGTAGCGGTTGCTTCGGCGCCGGCGCTCCTGCTTTTTGTTTTCTTGTTCCGTATTCCGCACTCGCCACGCTGGCTGGCTTCGCGCCACCAGACCAGGGAAGCGCTGGCGGTGCTCATCGAGATGGGCGCTGCCGACCCTCAGGCGGAACTGTCCGAAATCCAGTCGGCCCTGCAAGCAGAGAACGCCGCCGCGCACGAGCCCATTTTGCAGTGGAAGTACCGCTATCCGCTCTTCTTGGCCATCACCATCGGAGCTTTCAATCAATTGAGCGGCATCAACGCCATCT
>JAJZNH010000140.1 GCA_021811745.1 Acidobacteriota bacterium | reverse complement strand
CGTTGCCTGGGCCTGAACCGGAGCGGCGCAGATCGGCGCCAGCGCTAGCAGACTCGCTGCAAAGAACCGGATGAAAGCACGCATGGCCCATCGTACTGCGGCCGGCCCGGCACTCACAAAATCGGCGCTGAAGAGCGGAGGAATCGGAAAAGGTGGCGCGCGGCCGGGCATCCGGCGTGCCAATGCCCCGTGTTTCATGGTTCTGGTCTTCGCCGCCCCGGTGGCGCTGGCGTTTCTGCCGCGTGCCTGCCGTTCTGGCGAAGAGACCCGCGGCGGCTGGACAAAACACCATCAGGACAAGCCGCCTTGGGGATGAGGCGCCATGAACGGATGTGAGGCACATCGCAACTCCACAGCCACCCGCGTGTGAGGCCGCGCAATGCAACCTGCGTGCGCCCCGGAGTACAGTAAGGGCAACTCGGTTTTTGGGAAGGGAGTCATGTCCGAAGCGAAATCCTCTGCCCGTCTTGTTCTTACCACCATGGCGAGCCCGGAAGAGGCTGCGCGCATCGGCCGTACCCTGGTGGAAGAACGGCTGGCCGCCTGCGTCACGCTGGTGCCCGGCGTGCAATCCATCTTCCACTGGAAGGGCGTGGTCGAAGAGTCGGTGGAAACCCTGCTGCTGCTCAAGACCGGTTCCGACCGGTTGCCGGCCCTTGAGGCCAGGCTCCACGCGCTGCACAGCTATCGGACGCCCGAGTTCCTGGTGCTCGATGTCGATTCCGGCAGCCAGCGCTACCTTGACTGGTTGCAGGCCTGCCTCCAGCCCGCCTAAGGCGGTTCTCCAATTTCTATCGAGTCGCCAAAATCCTGCAGGGTGGCGTTTTCTTGAGGAAAACGCCACTCACCCGGCTGGTCCCCCGATCCGCCCGCGCGGCCGTTTTCCCAGCGGCCGCGAACCGCCACCTCTGGTATTCTTGGAGGGTTCGCCTCTCTATGCGCTGGCTCATGATCTCCCTGCTCGTCTCGCTTGCGGCGCTGCTGACGGCGGCGGCTGGAGTCGCGCGCCATATCCGGATGCATCACGCAAAGCTCCGCCAGACACCGCACCTCGATCCGAGCCACCAAACCGATCTTGAGCCCTGGAGAAAAATATGAGTCTTCCCTACCCTGCAGAGTTCCGCGTCTCCCCGGCTGAAGCCGCGATCGAAAAACTGCGCCCGGCGGGCTTGGTGCTGGGCGGCACTGCGCTGGCCGCCATCTGCGCGCATGTTGCCCTCCCGCTCTCGTTTACGCCGGTGCCGCTCACGCTGCAGCCCTTTGCCGTGCTGCTGCTGGGCCTGCTGCTGACGCCGCGGCTGGCCGCCGTCACCTTTGCCACCTACCTGGCTGAGGGCGCCATGGGACTGCCGGTCTTCGCCCCCAATGCTGCCGCTCCGGCCGGGCTGGCGCATCTGCTGGGGCCCACCGGCGGCTACCTCATGGCCTATCCGCTGGCCGCCGCGCTCATCTCCTGGCTCTGGCGCCGGACCGGGCGCAGCTTCGCTGCCGCGCTGCTCTGCGCCGCGGCCGGTGACATCGCCATCCTGTTTTGCGGCGCGCTGTGGTTCTCGGTTCTGCCTCACATCGCCACTGCCCCGGCCCTGGCCGTGCTGCCGTTTCTGCCCGGCGATGCCCTCAAGGTGACGGCCGCAGCAGGACTGGCCTTCGGCTGGCTTCGCCTGCGCCGCCCGCGCTCTGGCGCGCATCCAAGTTAAGCTAAGCCTGTCTTTTGTGCGTTGAAAGGATTCTGCTGCCGTGAGCACTTCCCAAGCTGAAACTGTTGCCCCCAATCGCGTCGTTGACATTTCCATTGCCCACAGTCCGGATTCCGACGATGCCTTCATGTTCTACGGACTGGCCACCAACAAGGTACGGGTTCCGGGATTCAAGTTCACCCATACGCTCTCCGACATTGAGACGCTGAACCGCCGCGCGATGGACGAGGCATTTTACGACGTCAGCGCCATCAGCTTTCACGCTTACCCCTACGTGCAGGAAAACTACACGCTGATGGGCTGCGGCGGCAGCGTGGGCGAGGGCTACGGGCCTATGATCGTTTCGAAGCAGAAGTTCATGCCGGAGGAATTGAAGCGCATTCGCGTGGCCATTCCCGGCACCCTCACCACCGCGTACCTGGCGCTCAAGCTCTTCAATCCGGAGATCGAGACCGTGGTGGTGCCCTTCGACCGCATTATCCCCGAGATTCTCGCCGGCAACTACGACGCTGGCCTCATCATCCACGAGGGGCAGCTTACCTATACATCGAGCGGGCTGTACAAGGTCATCGATCTGGGCGTCTGGTGGCGCGAAACCACCGGCCTGGTGCTGCCGCTGGGCGGCAACGCCATCCGCCGCTCCCTGGGCGCGGAAAAGCACCAGATCATTTCCAAGGCGCTGCGTGACTCCATCCGCCACGCCCTTGAACATCGCGAGCAGGCGCTCGAGTACGCCATGCAATTCGCGCGCGACCTCGACGCCAATCTGGCCAGCCGTTTCGTCAACATGTACGTGAATGAGCGGACCCTGGATTACGGCGCCGACGGCCGCGAGGCGATCCGCAAACTGCTGGCCATGGGCCACGAGCGCGGCATCCTCCCCATCGCGCCGCGGGTGGATTTCGTCGATTAGGGCCGCCTTGTCTCCTACGGCAACCAAGAAAAACAACGCTGCGCAGGATGTTGATCGAATAAAGGTCGCGCTGCTTGGCGCCAAACCACCCATCTGGCGGCGTCCGATTCGATGACGGGGAGGCTGGCAACTCGACTGCGCTGCTTGGGCATGACAACTCCATTTCTGCCCCGCCGCGCTGGCCTGGACCGTACAAGAAGTCGTCTCCCAAACGAGATCGCCAGCCTCAGTTTCCGAGGCTGCAGCGTCATCGCTCTACTGAGCACGGGGTCCAAGAACTACACTGCCGGACGAGCTTGAAAAGGCATCGGTGAGCCATCGGTCTTAACTGCCAGCGCGCGCGGCCTCTCCAGGGCAAAGCGCGGCGCTCGATCCTCGTTCCTTCCCTGATTGTCCAGACCTTTGGTCTGGTGTTCCACTGCCGGAGGATACTTACTCCCCTCGCCGCAGCCCCTTCCAAACCTTATCGACGGACTACGGACACGGCATTCCTCTTGCGTGGATCGTCTGTTATTCTTCGTTCGCGGGAGTGTGTGGATCGAAAGAAAATGGAAGATTGCAATGTTCCTGAAGAGGGAAACTCCGCGCGAATCGCCATGGAAGCGCCCGTTTCTTCAGTTGTGGTAGGAGAATCGACGCCGGCAGTACGTGTGGTGAGGTTCGTGATTGCCGGTCTCGTGGCGGGATCGATCCTGGTTGGAGTTTGGACGGCGGCCACTGGCCACGCGCAGGGCAGAGCGGTGCTGGTGAACGGCCTGCTCCTGACCCAGATTTCCCTGGCCGGCGTCCTGATTCTCCTCGGCAGCCTTGTGGAGGGATTCGGCTTTGGGCTCTCGCTGGGAACGCATTGGCCTTACACCCGCAACATCGCGGTGTTGTCGATCACGGGAGATCCCGAAGCGGCCCATCGGCTGGTGGCCACCCTGGTGGGGCTTATCGCGGTGGCCTTGGTCATCCTCGCTCCGGATTCGGCGACGGTCAGCGGCTTGGCATTGGTCGTCATCACCGCACTGCTCGGGATTGGAACCCTCCATGTCTTGTCGGGCCGGGTTCCGTCCTTTGTGCACGGCACCCACGGACTGCTCGCGTACGGAGTCTTCCTCAGTTATCTCACCGGGTTTCTCTTCCACGGGGTGCAATTCTGGTCTTATCTCGGGGCCATGTGGGCCCTCCATCCGCTCCTGGTCACGGTCTTCCTTGGGGGCATGACCACCGGTCAACGCGGCTTCGGAAAACCCATCGGGGCATTTTATCGACCCCAACGGCTCGCCCATTGGGTGGTCGCGGCGCATATCCTCTCCGCGCTGTCCCTGGTGGCAACCTTGGGTTGGCTCATGCCGTCGTTTCCGCTGGCCTTTTTGGGGGCCGTCGTGCAGATCGCTGTGGGATTTCTGCTGTTCCACGCAGTCAATCTAAGACCGAAAAGCCCGGGTATGATCGTGGCTTTCCACCAGTGCATGGCGCTCTTTATCACCGTGGCCGTTGTCGCCGCGCTGCGATGAATGTCTGTTCGGCTCGCAAGCCGCGAAAGAGGGGATACGATGTCCAGCTGCAGGATCCAGGCGCCGGTCCTCAGGGGTTAGAGCCCTAATCCTGGTGCGGACGTCGAGGGCGCTACGTCAGTGCCCGGGAATCATGCCCCACAACATGGCCAGGGTCATGGCGATGACGATGATGCTGGTGGCCCAGGCCACCAGGTTCCACAGCCGCGAGTTCTTGTGCTCGCCCATCAAATCCTTGCGGTTGATCAGCATCAGCATGAGAATGACGATGACCGGCAGCAGCACGCCGTTGAGCACCTGCGACAGGATGGCCATGTTCACAAGCTGCGAGTCGGGCAGCAGCATCACCGTGATGGCCCCGCCCACGATCAGCCCCGTATACAGCCAGTAGAAGAACGGAGCCTCGCGGAAACTCTTGTCCACGCCCGATTCCAGGCCCAGGCCCTCGCATACCGTATACGCCGTGGAGAGCGGCAGAATGGATGCCGCGAACAGCGACGCGTTGAACAGGCCGAAGGCGAAGAGGAGGAACGCGTAGTCGCCGGCCAGCGGGCGCATGGCCTCGGCCGCGTCGGAGGCCACCTGGATGGCGCCCATGCCGTGCACATAGAGCGTGGCCGCGCAGGCCACCACGATGAACCAGGCGATCAGGTCGGTGAAGAAGCAGCCTACGATCACGTCCAGCCGCGAGGCGGCGTAGTCCTTCACCGCGATGCCCTTTTCCACCACCGAGGATTGCAGGTAGAACTGCATCCACGGGGCGATGGTGGTGCCCACCACGCCCACCGCCATGTAGATGTAGGACTTGTCGCGCCAGGGAGTGTCCGGTTGCGGCTTGACGGTGGCCAGCAGCGCCTCGTGCCAGTTGGGCTCGGCGAGCACGCCGGCAAAGATATAGGCGATGTACACCAGCGAGGCAATCAGGAAGATCTTCTCCGTGCTCTTGTAATCGCCCTTCAGCACCAGCGCCCACACCAGCAATGCGCAGATGGGCACGGAGATCCATTTAGCCACGTGAAACAGGTGCATGGAGCCGGCGATGCCGATAAACTCCGTCACCACGTTGGTGTAGTTCACCACCACCAGCAGCACCATCAGGATAAAGGTGAGCCGCAGGCCGAATTCTTCGCGGATCAGATCGCTGAGGCCCTTGCCGGTCACCACGCCCATGCGGCTGCACATTTCCTGCACCACGATCAACGCGATCGTGATGGGAATCATGGTCCACAGCAGCATGTAGCCGTATTGCGCGCCGGCCTGCGAATAGGTGAAGATGCCACCCGAATCGTTATCGACATTGGCGGTAATGAATCCGGGGCCAAGTACGGCCAGAAACAGCAGGATCCGGATTCGCCAGCGCTTCCACATGATTCGAGTGAGGTCCTACGGAGGATACATTGAGGTTGGCGGAAAAAAAGGTTTCCCCACTGACCATACCAGTTCCGCCCGGGGCCGGGAAAATGAGACTCTTCGGAGAGGTGAAGACCCCGGCAACGGCCTCAGGATACAATTGCGCTCGCAACCTGAAGTCGCATTCGGAGAGTTGTTATGCCTGATGGTTCCGCGTCCCCCCTGCGCAGCCGCCGCGCCCTGCTGGGCGCACTCGCTGCGGGCGTTCCCGCCACCGCCCTCGCGGCACTGAGCCCCGCGTCCGCCACGGCCGAGCCCTCGCAAACGGCGGTCCCCGAAGACTTGTTTGCTTTAGCCCGCCTCCGCAATTACTCCAGCCAGCGCTCTTCGAGTTGGGACCGCACCGGCGGCAACGCCGACTGGGTGCGCGTCGAGCCCCGGCAGGCTGCCACCTTGCTCGATGTCAACGGCCCCGGCGTCGTCACGCATCTCTGGTTCACCATCAACTCGCCCGACCCCATGCACCTCAAGAACCTGGTGCTGCGCGCCTGGTGGGACGGCGAAACCGAGCCTTCCATCGAGGTTCCCATCGGCGACTTCTTCGGTCTTGGCCTCGGCGAGTATTTCGTCTACCAGTCCGCGCTGACCGCGGTGGCGCCGATCAAGGCTTTGAATGCCTACTTCACCATGCCGTTTTCCTCCGCGGCGCGCTTGACGCTGACCAACGAGGGACCAGTTCCGGTGCACAGTCTCTACTTCGCGGTCGATTACGTGGACTTGCCCGCGCTGCCGGAGGGCCTGGGGCGCTTCCACGCGCAGTACCGCCAGGCGGCGCCGTGCAAAGCCATTGAAAGCAGCGGCAAAAACCTCTCCGGGCGCGACAGCTATGTGTTTCTCGAAGCCGCCGGCCGGGGACACTTCGTCGGGGTCACGCAGGCCGTGCTGCAGAACGAAAACAGCTGGTTCGGCGAGGGCGACGACATGATCTTCATCGACG
>JAJZNH010000642.1 GCA_021811745.1 Acidobacteriota bacterium | reverse complement strand
ACGGTATCGATGATGTTGGCGCCCGGCTGGCGGAAGATATGCAGGCTGACGGCCGGACGGCCGTCGAGGTATCCGGCGGTGCGGATGTTCTGGGTCGAATCGATCACGTCGGCCACGTCGGAGAGGCGCACCGCCTGGCCGTTGTGGTATCCCACGATCAGCGGCTTGTATTGGTCGGCATGCGAGATCTGATCGTTGGTGATGATGTCGTACAGATGGCCCTTGTCGGAGAGCTGCCCGCGCGGAGAATCGGCGTTTTGCAGGCGAACCACAGCCTCCACACTGTTCAGCGACAGGCCGAGATCCGCAAGCTTGTTGGGGTTGACTTCCACGCGGACCGCGGGCTGGGCGCCTCCACCCACTCCCACTTGGCCGACCCCGGGAATCTGCGACAGCCTCTGCATGAGCAGCGTCGAAGCCAGGTCGTACAGCGTGCTTCGGTTGTACTTGTCGGAAGTAAGGCCGATGATCATGATGGGCGCATCGGCGGGATTGACCAGCCGGTAGTCGGGGTTGGCAGGCAGGTTGATGGGCAGATAGGTGCGCGCCGCGTTGATTCCCGCCATTACGTCGCGGGCCGCGCCGTTGATATCGCGGTTGAGGTCGAACTGCAGTGTGATCCGGGTATTGCCCAGCGTGCTCGACGACGTCATCTCGGTGACGCTGGCAATCTGCGCGAACTGACGTTCCAGGGGAGTCGCAACGGAAGAGGCCATGATCTGCGCGCTGGCTCCGGGCAGACCGGCGCTGACGCTGATGGTCGGGAAGTCCACCTGCGGCAGCGGCGCCACCGGCAGCACCGAGTAACCGATGACTCCTGCGAGGGCGATCGCCAATGTGAGCAGAGTTGTGCCGACCGGCCTCCAGATGAAGGGAGACGACAGGCTCATACGCCCTCCGTGACCGTCCGCTGCTCGTCGGACGTAAACGAATGGGAGGGGCTGCGTCCGGTGATCTTGCGCCCAACCTTGTCAAAGAAGATGTAGATGACCGGCGTGGTGTAGAGGGTGAGAATTTGGCTGAGCAGCAGACCGCCGACCATGGCGATGCCCAGCGGATGGCGCAGCTCCGATCCCAGGCCGGTGCCCGCTGCCAGGGGGACGCCGCCCAGCAGCGCGGCCATGGTGGTCATCACGATCGGCCGGAAACGCAGCAGGCTGGCCTCGTAGATGGCCTCCTCGGAGTTCTTGCCGCGCTGACGCTCGGCCTCCAGGGCAAAGTCCACGATCATGATGCCGTTCTTGTTGACAATGCCGATGAGCAGAATAATCCCGATAATGCCCACGGCGCTCAGGTCGTGCCCGGTGACGATCAGCGCCAGCAGCGCGCCCACGCCCGCAGAGGGCAGCGTGGAGAGAATCGTGATGGGGTGGATGAAGCTCTCGTAGAGCACGCCCAACACAATGTACACCGTGACCAGGGCAGCAATGATGAGCCAAGCCTCATTGGAGATCGAGTTTTCAAAAGACGCCGCGGTGCCCTGGAATCCGGCCTGCAGGCTATCCGGAAAGTGCAGGCTCTTCACCACCGCATTGATCTTGTTGATGGCCGTTCCCAGAGATGCCTTGGGAGCCAGGTTGAAAGAGATGGTGACGGCCGGAAACTGCCCCTGGTGATTGATGGAGAGGGCTTCGGTCGTCGGTTTCGCTTGCGTAAAGGTCCTCAGGGGGATGGCGAGATCCCCGGCGGCAACGCTGGTGAGATTGGAGCTCGCACCCGAGCCGCCGCCGGTCAAGACCGTGGGCGCTGCTGCCAGCAACCCCGACGAGGGGGTATAGCGCAACGGAGAGGTCAGGGCATTGGAGCCGGCCGCCGCCGATGCGGAAGAGGCAAAGGACGTTACCGCGCCGGCGCCTGTGGCATTCGCGGAGCCGTTTGCCTGGATGTACAGATTGCCAAGGTCGGCCGGGCTTTGCTGAAACTGAGATTCGGTCTCCAGAATCACGTGATACTGGTTGAGCTGTGTGTACAGCGTATTGATTTCGCGCTGCCCGAACGCATCGTAGAGTGTGTTGTCGATGGTGGTGGGAGCGATACCCAGCCGCGACGCGGTGACGCGATCGATCTCCATCTGAATGGCCCGAGCTCCGGTCTGCCGGTCGGTGGCCACGTCCTCGAGATCGGGAATCTTCCTGAGTGCGGCCACGAAGCGGTCGGTCCACAGGTTCAGCTCGTCGGTATCGGGGTCTTCGAGGGTGTACTGATACTGGGTGCGGCTGACCCGGTCGTCGACTGTGATGTTTTGCACCGGCTGCATGTACAGGTGAATCCCCTGCACTTTGGCCAGCTTGGTCTGCAGCCGGCGGATGATGTCGGAGGCGCTGATGCGGCGCTCTTCGATGGGCCTCAGGTTGATGGAGATGCGGCCGCTGTTCAGGGTGGTGTTCACGCCGTCGGCGCCGATAAAGGACGAAAGGCTCTCTACGGCTGGATCTTGAAGGATGACTTTGGTCAGATCCCTCTGCTTTTCCTCCATGGCCGGGAAGGAGATAGACTCGTTGGCCTGCGAGATACCCTGGATCACGCCCGTATCCTGCACCGGGAAGAAGCCCTTGGGGATCTCGATATAGAGGACCACCGTGAGGATGAGGGTGGCCAGGGCCACCAGCAAGGTCGCGGTCTGGAAGCGCAGGACCACGCGCAGCGTGCGCCCGTAGAAGGCAACCAGGTTGTTGAACATGTGCTCGGAGACGCGGTAGAACTTGGTCTGCTTCTCCTCCGGGTTGTAGTGCAGGATGCGTGAGCACATCATCGGGGTCAGGGTGAGGGAAACCACGGCCGAGATCACGATGGTGACCGCCAGGGTGACGCCGAACTCGCGGAAGAGGCGGCCCACCACATCGCCCATGAAGAGCAGGGGAATGAGTACGGCGATCAGCGAAACGGTCAGCGACATGATGGTGAAGCCGATCTGTCCGGCGCCGGTCAGCGCGGCTTCGAGCGGGGGCATCCCCTCCTCGAGATACCGGCTGATGTTTTCGATCATGACGATGGCGTCGTCCACCACGAAGCCGGTGGAGATGGTGAGCGCCATCAGCGAGAGGTTGTCGAGCGAGTAGCCGAGCAGGTACATCACGCCAAAGGTGCCGACCAGCGAAAGCGGAACGGAGACGCTGGGAATGATGGTGGCGTAGAGGCTGCGCAGAAACAGGAAAATGACCATCACCACCAGGCCGATGGTCAGCATCAGCTCGAATTCCACGTCGTTGACCGAGGCCTGAATGCTGGTTGTCATGTCGGTCAGCGTAATAATGTGCATCGAGGCCGGAAGGTTGGCCTCGAGCTGCGGCAGCACCTTGCGGATGGAGTTGACGACGGTGATGGTGTTGGCGCCCGGCTGGCGCTGGATGTTGAGAATGACGGCCGGGGTAAGGTTCATCCATGCCGCCTGGCGCACATTCTCCACGCCGTTGACGACCTTGGCCACGTCGTGCACGAACACCGGTGCGCCGTTGGAATAGGCGACCACGATGTCTTTGTAATCGTCGGCCGTGACCAGTTGGTCGTTGGCGTCGATCTCGTAGTCGTTCCGTGGACCGTCGAAGTTGCCCTTGGCGGAGTTGATGCTCGCCGAAACCAGGGCGGTGCGCATGTCTTCCATGTTCAGCCCGTAGGAGGAGAGCTGAACTGGGTTGACCTCGATGCGGACGGCGGGTTTCTGGCCGCCGCTGATGCTCACCAGGCCCACGCCGCTAAGCTGCGAGATGCGCGGCGCCAGGCGCGTGTCCACCAGGTCCTCCACCCGCGACAGAGGCATGCTTTCCGAGGTGATGGCCAAGGTCATGATGGGCGCATCGGCCGGGTTAACCTTGTTGTAGACCGGGGGCACGGGCAGATCGGCGGGCAGGAAGGTTCCGCCCGCATTGATAGCCTCTTGCACCTCTTCCTCAGCGACGTCCATCCCCAGCGTGAGGCTGAACTGCAGCACCACCACCGAGACGCCGCCGGCGCTGGTTGAGGTCATCTGGTTGAGCCCCTCCATCTCGCCAAACTGACGCTCGAGCGGAGCCGTGACGGTGGTAGCCATCACGTCAGGGCTGGCCCCGGGATAGAAGGTCAGCACCTGAATGGTCGGATAATCGACCTGCGGCAGCGCCGAAATCGGAAGCTGCGTGAAGGCGACGATACCCGCCAGCAGAATCGCGGCCATCAACAGCGAGGTAGCGACGGGCCGGAGAATAAATGGCCGTGAAGGGCTCATGGGGCGGCATTTCCGATCGCGTCGCTGGATGATGAGGGCAGCGCGATCTTGGAGAGGAAAATGGCCGAACCGTCCTGGAGTTTCTCAAAGCTGCTGTTGGCGACCACATCGCCGGGTTGAAGGCCCGCCACCACCGTATTGCCGTCTTCCGCGATCCCCGATTTGACCGTGCGCATCACCGCCTTGCTGCCTTGGATCAGGTAGACAAAGGAGGTGGCGCCGTTGTGCTGGACAGCAGATGAGGGAAGCAGAAGCTGGTGGTCGAGCGTCTTCACAAGCAGCCGGGTGTTGACAAATTGGTTGGGAAAGAGCATGCCCCTGGAATTGGTGAAAAGTGCGCGCAACTTCACCGTACCGGTGGTGGTGTCGATCTGGTTGTCGACCGTGATCAGTTTGCCGGTGCCGAGAAGGTCTTGCTGGGTGCGATCGAAAGCCTCCACCTTGAGTTGGTGGCCACCGCGCATCTCCTCGAGCACCGCGGGCAGGTCGTCCTCAGGAAGCGTGAAAATGACGGTGATTGGCTGCATCTGCGCAACCACGACCAGCACGTTCGTGGAGTTCGCGGTGATCAGGTTGCCGGGGTCGACCAGGCGGAGGCCCACCCGCCCGTCGATGGGCGAGGAAATATGGCAGTAGACCACCTGCACCTGGTCGAACTGAACGACGCCCTGGTCGTTCTTGACGGTGCCCTCGTCAATAAGAACCAGTTTCTCCTGATCTTCCAGAATCTGACGGGGAATGGCGTTCTTCTTCCAGGCGTCCTGATAGCGCTTAAGATCCATCTGCGCCTCGGCGAGCATGTTCTGATCGCGCTGCAGAGCACCCTGCGCCTGCACTAACTGCGCCACGTACGGGCGGTCGTCGATGTCGATCAACGGGTCGCCTTTATGGACGTACTGGCCTTCGTGGTAGTGCACGGCAGTGATCACGCCGGTCACCTCGGCGGTAATGGAATCGGTATAGACGGGCGTAACCGTGCCAATGGCATTCAGATAGACGCCCAGATTGCCAAACTTCGCCGTGGCCGTAGTTACCGGTACGGGGCCTGCGGCGCCGAACCGTCCCCCGCCCTGGCGGCCCTGGCCCCCTTGCCGCTGGCTCGCCTCATGCTGGTGCAGCACCCAGTAGAACAAGAGGCCAAAAAGCAGCAGGACGATCGCCCAAATCCAGCGATGGCGCCGCTTCTTGCCCGCTCCCGGCGGGTCGTTATTCGGTTCATGATACGAAACAGACGGAGCCTGATCCATGTTCCTCTCTTCTGGTGCGAACCTGTGATCGATAAGAGCAGCCCCGCTTCCATTCCGGGCGGGAACCTCTGCCGCTCACGCGGCCCGTGCCCGCGACAAAGCCATTCCGGAGCACGAGAAAATTCCAACAACTCCAAATACAAAACCTGGATTGTCTTCCCTTTGCGCTCCGCACTTCCGTCTTCGCGTCCAAACTGCAGCGATCAAAAGGCAACCTGAGCCCCCGTCCGAATCCTTCAGGACGATCGAGGCAGACGGATTGCTTCCCCTGCCGCCAGCCCATGCCGCCCTGAAGCGGATTTACTTCGATGGACGGATTATGCCTTCGAATAGTTGCAGGATTTGAGGGACGGAACACGGGTCTTCGCTGCCATCCAGGGTGTTGGTTTCTTGCCGTCCTTATTGTATTCGTTCGAAACGGAAACCAGCTTCGCGCAGTGCATGGTGGATGGCGGCAATGTGCGTGGCGCCGCGAGCTTCTATGGTCACATCGATAACGGTTTCACCCAGGCTCACGCCGTAATAGGCGCGGTTATGCAGGGTTTCCACGATGTTGGCGCGCTCCCGAGCAAGAATCTGGGTGAGCGCCAGAAGCGCGCCGGGGCGGTCCTGGAGATAAACACGCAGGCGCACCAGACGCCCGTCCTTCACCAGGCCGCGCTCAATGATTTTGGCCAGCAGCGTGACGTCGATGTTGCCGCCGCAGACCAGCACCACCGTCCGGCGATTGCGGAGCCTGGTTTTAGACTGAACGATAGCCGCCAGGGCGGCGGCGCCGGCGCCCTCGGCCAGAGTCTTCTCTTGTTCCAGAAGCATCAGGATGGCGCTGGCAATCTCCTCGTCGTCGACAGTAACGATTTCGTCCACGTAGCGGGAGACAAGCGGGAGGGTGAGGTCGCCGGCCCGGCGCACCGCGATTCCGTCGGCGACAGTGGCCTCTGGCTCGAGGGTGACGGGATGGCCCACCTCGCGGGCGCGCAGCATCGAAGGCAGTTTCTCCGGCTCCACGCCAACC
>JAJZNH010000166.1 GCA_021811745.1 Acidobacteriota bacterium | reverse complement strand
CGGTGCGGATGGGCTGCTGTAAAACAGGATCGCGAAATACAGCCCACCACTTTTCGTTGCCCAGAGAGGAGGTGGGCGGCTGGGTTTGTGGGCTTGTGACCTGGCCCCGATAAACCTGGGGAACCTTTACGGCGGGCCGATGATAGTTCGGGCCCAACATACACCCGGCCAGCGACCCGCATGCTGCCAGCGCCAGAATAAGCCGGGGATAACTCATCTTTCGCCTCCCCCCGGGGTTTCATTCGGCTGCAAAGCCTGCTCCCTCCGGGCGCCGGCGATTTTTTCGACGACGCAGAAAATAGCGGGGACGAAAAAGATGCCGATGAGACTTGCTCCGATCATGCCGCCGATGACCGTGGTTCCCATGATCTGCCGTGAAACGGCTCCGGCCCCTGAAGCAACCCAAAGCGGCGCGACTCCCAAAATGAATGCGAACGATGTCATCAGAATTGGCCGCAGGCGGAGACGCGCTCCTTCCAGGGCGGCTTCCATCAGCGGCCGCCCCTTATCGTACTGCCCCTTGGCAAAGGCGACGATCAAAATGGCGTTCTTGGCGGCAAGGCCGATCAACATGACCAGGCCGATTTGCGCGTACACGTCGTTTTCAAGCCCGACCATGTACGATGGCATGATCGCCAGGTCCACGACGCGCCGCAAATACAACATGCCAAACGCCCCCAGGACGGCGATGGGCGTCGAAAGTAGTACGCTGAACGGCAGCGACCAGCTTTCATAAAGCGCCGCCAGGATCAGGAATACGAAAAGGAACGACATTCCGAAAATTGCCATCGGTGGTACGCCGCTCTCCGCTTTTTGTTCCTGATACGACATGTCCATCCAGTCATAGCCCATGCCCTGCGGCATCGTTTTCTTGAAGACCTGCTCCAGTGTGTCCATGGCCTGCATCGAGCTGTAACCAGGGGCTGCGGAGGCATTGAGCTCAGCGGCGTTATATTCGTCGTAATGCATGACAAATTCTGGCCCATAGCGCGGCTCGAATTTGGCCAGCGCCGATAACGGGACCATTTGTCCGAGGTTGTTGCGAACGTAATATTGGCTCAGATCCCGGGTGTTTGTCCGGTATGGTCCTGCGCCTTCCACGTAAACCTGCCATTGCCGGCCGAAGCGATTGAAGTAGTTCACGAAATAACCGCCCATGAAGGTCTGGATGGTCTGATAGATCTCAGCAATGGGAACGCCGAGCTTCATCGCCTTCATGCGATCTACATTCACAAACTCCTGCGGCACGCTGGGATTGAATGCGGTGCTGATGCTGGTGATCTCCGGCCGCTTGCGGGCCGCAGCCATGAACTTATCCACGTTGGCCGCCAGATAGGGAATGCCCTGGCCATTCCTGTCTTCGAGAACCATCGTAACGCCGCCGGAAGTTCCCACGCCGGGAATGGCGGGCGGGGTAAAAGCGAAGACGGTCCCTTGCGGAAGCTGCGGGAGTACTTCATTTAAGTGGTGCACGATAGCGTCATATTGCTCGTCCGGTTTCGTCCGCTGGCTCCATGGCTTTTCGACAACAAAAAAGAAGGCATTGTAGGTGGTCTCAACATAGCTCAGCAAGCTGAAACCGACGACGCTGGTGACGTACTGGATGCCCGGCGTCTGGGCAAGGATCTGTTCCACGACGCGCGCATCCGCGCTGGTTTCCTGCAGCGAAGCGTCCTGCGGAAGCTGCATGTTCACAAAAACGTAGCCCTCGTCTTCAATGGGCAAAAAGCCGGAGGGTATTCGTCCCCATAGGTAAATCGCTCCCGCCACAGATAGCCCCAGGAGCACCATTGCGACGGTGCTCTTGCGAATCAATTGCCGCGAGATGCGAATGTAGATCTCCCGGCAGCGGATGAAAGCTCGATCGAACCAATCGAAGAACCAGCCCAGCGGGCCTCGCGATTTTTGCGGCCGCAGCAGCAACGCGGCCAGGGCAGGGCTAAGACTGAGAGCGTTGAAGGCAGAAATAATCACGGAAACAGCAATCGTCAGAGCGAACTGCTTGTAGAGCTGCCCGGTGATTCCCGGGATAAATATTGTGGGAATAAAGACGGAAGAAAGGACAAGCGCAATGCCGATCACCGGACCCGAAATCTCTTCCATCGCTTTGAAAGCGGCATCTTTCGGCGCCAGGCCTTCTTCAATGTGGCGCTCCACGACTTCGACGACCACGATAGCGTCATCCACCACCAGGCCAATGGCCAGCACCAGGCCGAACATGGTGAGGGTGTTAATGGAATAGCCGAAGACGGGGAACAAGATGAACGTGCCGATCAACGAGACGGGAACGGCCAGGAGCGGAATCAGAGTTGCTCGCCAGCCTTGCAGGAAGACATAAACCACCAGAATTACCAGGGCGATGGCGAGCAAAAGCGTCAGCAGGATTTCTTTGATACCTTCGGTCACGGCGCTGGTCGTGTCGAGCGAAACTGCATAGGCCATGTCCTGAGGGAAGCGCGGTTTCCATTGGGCCATGAGCGCCTTGACGCGGTTTGCCGTGTCGATAGCGTTCGCGCCGGGCAGCGGGAACACGGCAACCACTGCGCTCGGTTTTCCGTTGAAGCGGCCCACCAGCGTGTAATACTGCGTTCCCAGCTCGATCTTCGCCACATCCTTCAGGAGCACAACGCCGCCATTGGGATTTTCGCGCACGATGACATTGCCGAACTGTTCGGGCGTCACCAGACGTCCCTGAGCCAGCACGGGGTATGTATATTGCTGGCCGGTGGGTACCGGCTCCCCACCGATCTGCCCAGCCGGGTTTACCGTGTTTTGCGCTTCGACCGCATTGATCGCATCGGCGGCCGTGATTCCCAGCCTGGCCAGCTTTTCCGGATCCAGCCAGATCCTCATTGCGTATTGACCCGCGCCAAAAACCTGAACGTTGGCCACGCCCGGGACGCGCGTAATCGGATCGTCGATATTGATATACGCGTAGTTGGCCAGAAACTGCGCGCTATGGGTGCCATGCGGGGAATAGAGGGCAATGAGCATCAGTGGGTTATGGGTGGATTTCCCGATCGTCACGCCATATTGAGCCACTTGTGCCGGCAATTGAGGAGCAGCCTGAGTCTCACGCTCTTGAGTCAGAATCAAGTCGGTGTTCGGATCGGTACCGACGGCAAAGTCCACGGTCATGGTCGTCTGGCCGTTGGAGGTGGCGTTGACCGACCACATGTAATTCATGTTGTCCACACCGCTTATCTGTTCTTCGATCGGAGTGGCGACAGATTGCGCCAAGGTGTCCGCATCGGCGCCAACAAATGTGGCCTGGATCTTGACTTCAGGAGGGGTGATATCGGGAAACTGGGCAACCGGAAGGCGGAGGATGGTAATGACGCCCAGGATCACCGTCAAAATGGAAATCACGATCGCGACGATCGGGCGATTGATGAAGAATTTGGACATCGATCAGTTTTCCCCCGCCGCTGGAGTATAGGTAACAGGCCTGACCACCATCCCCGTCCGCACCTTCTCAGCGCCAACCGCAACGACGCGCTCGTTGGGTTTGAGCCCTTGGCTGATCACCCAGAGGGAGCCGACCTGCGGCCCCACTGCAACGCTGCGAATGGTGACTCGGTTGTCGGGGCCGACCACCGCTACCTGGTAGCTCCCTTGCAGTTGCATCACCGCAGGCTGGGGAACCAGAAGCGCGCCTTGCAGCACCTCTGTAACCGCGCGCACGGTCGCTGTCTCTTCGGGACGGAGAATCCGGCGGGGATTTGGGAAGGAGCCTACAATTTGTATCGTTCCCGTTTGCAGATTCATGGCTCGGTCGGCAAAGAGGGTCTGCCCGGTATAGCCGTAAGTCTGTCCATTGGACAGGATGAGCTGAAGCGGGATGGACTTTACGCGGGAAGGCCTATTTACATCGCCCGAGTCAATCTTTCCGGCCATCCGCAACCAGTCAACCCCGCTGATCTCGAAATAGGCTTTGATCGGATCCACCTGGGAAACGCCTGTGAGAACGGTCGACGGCGAGACCAGATTTCCTACCTGAACTTGAGCGACACCGGCGATTCCGCCGATCAGGGAGCGAACGCTGGTATAACCCAAGTTCAATTGCGCCTGCTCGACAGCCGCCTCGTCCGCCTGAACAGTGGCTTCCGCCTCTAGCCTCTTCTGCCGGTCTGTTTCGAGCTGCATTTGCGGAATCGCGTGAGCTTTGGCTTCGGGTATGTCCCGGTTCACGTTCAGCGTGTCTTCGCCAAGCGCCGCCTTCGCTTCAGCGAGTTGTCCTTTCGCCTGGTCCAAAGCGGCCTGAAACGGACGCGGATCAATTTCAAACAGAACTTGATTCTTTTGAACGTAGGATCCTTCGCGATAGTCCTGCCTGATGAGGTAGCCGGTGACGTGCGGCTGGATCTGAGCGTTGACGTACCCCTCCAGAGTGCCTACCCAATCGCTGGAAATCGGAACATTCCTCTGGACCACGCTCGCAACCTCGACGATCGGCGGTCGAGCCGGTGCTTTGGACGCAGCCGTCTTTTTGCAGCCGGCGCATGAAAGGATTCCGAGGATACCAAACAAGAGACTGTACGCTTTCCAGGGGCTGACGTGCGTGGTGCTCAAACTGTTCTCCTTTCCGCGCTGACACAGAGCGCTACCCGAACATCCTGTATTGATGGGAGATCCAAATTCTCACGTCTTCAGTTTGGGCACCAGGTACCCCGTCAAAACCGATTTGAATTCTTCAATGATTGCGATCCTCTCGCTGGCGTTGGCCTGCGCGTACAGGCTGAGCAATCCTCGGCTGATCTGCTGAACGACAGAGGCAATGCGCAGCGCCGTGGCCCTGGACATGTGGGGTTGGTGTGAAATGAGTACTTCCGCGATTCGCGTCCGAACCAGCTCGCGCCGTGCGTGGGAAATCGGAGGAACATCCAGGAGCGTTAGCAGGACAGGATGGTTCTTCATCATCTCGATCTGCAATTCGACGAGTTGACAGGTGAGGTCTTCGGCACTCATGGCCGCAGCCATTCGGCCAAGCTCTATCCAGGATTGCTCAAGGTTCTTGACGTACTGATTCCGCAGCTCCTCTGCCAGGGATAGTTTGTTAGGGAAAAACTGATACAGCGAACCAACGGAGGAATGCGCGCGCTCGGCAATTGCTGTCATCGTCGCCCGCTCGAATCCCATCTCCGCAATCACCGAAGCCGCGGCGCAAAGGAAGCCACTGACCCGGCGCTCGCCACGTTTCTGTTGCGGTATCCGCCGCGGCGCAATAGACGAACGTGAAATCACATTCATGTTATGGCATATAGGATGCCCATGGTGCCTCCGGGGTTGTGACGTTTATGTGCATGCTGAGAGGCGGGCATCCTATGGGAGTAGAACGCCTGCCGTACTTGCCAAAGCCGATTCCTCTTCGAAAGCCGGCGTCGCCTCAAGTCTTCTCAATTATGTTGTTTTGGCGGCGCCGTTTCCGAAGCCACCGGTCTTGTAGCGGTTGGATCGCGGAGGTTAGCCCGTTGATTCGCTTGAGGTTAGAGGGCGGATTTCTCAACCGCTTTGGGCGCGGAAATCAGATAACGGCGGATTTGCTGATGAGTTCCCGTTGATCTGGCCAGGCTGTGCGCGCCAGTGGCCGCGGAAGGTGGCTTCGCGATTGGGATCGAACGGACCGCGCCCGATGTGCCGGCCTTCCAGCCTGTAGCCGTCGAGCCACGTTGAATCGTCCGCAAATCGTGAAAAAATTCTATTCGCCGTAACCCGTTGATCTGTGGATTTCGTCCTTCTGGATAGAACCAACCAAAGTCCAGGGGCAATCGGGAGCGGGAGAGGATTGTGCTGATCTTAATCCGCGCACTACCTCTCCGGTTTCGGCGCCCGGGGCAATCAGTTTTCAGGAGAATGGCTAACATCATGCGCAAGCTGGGAATCGCAGTTTTATTGTTCGTGCTCGCGGCGGCATCGGCATTGGCGGCCGATTTCAACGGCAAATGGACGGCGGAAGTAAGCGGACCGCGCGGCTCGCAAAACCTCGTCTTTAATCTTCATGTGGAGGGGTCCGCCGTTACCGGCACCATCACGACTCCGCGCGGCAACGTGGATATTACCAACGGCAAGGTGGATGGCGATACCATTACCTTCACGCAGGTGATGAAAGGCAAAAGACAAGTGAAGCTCAACTATAGCGGGAAGGCCGAGGGAGAGACGATCAAGTTTTCGCGCCAGCGCGGTAATCGGCCGCCGGTGGAGTTTACAGCCACCCGCGCTTCCGCAGGCTCCGCTGCTCCGGCTCAGTAACGACAGCAGCTTCCAGACTACGTCGATGATTCTCGGCTGAAGTCGATTGTCGATATGCCAGGTGGACTTTTACTCCGTCGAGTTCAAGTCCACGGGTGTGCGACATAGAAGTGGAAGTCAGGCGGCGCGGCGCCCAGTAATCCTCGAAGCGTCCGTTGAGGTAGCAGCAGCGGAGGGCGATGATGGAGTTGGCGCCGCGAACCGTCCAGAACATG
>JAJZNH010000984.1 GCA_021811745.1 Acidobacteriota bacterium | reverse complement strand
GCGCTGACAATTTTGTTGGGCAGGTGATTGGGGGACGGAGCGCCGCGGCCGCCCTGCTTCAGGGCTTCTTCCTGTTCCTTCAGATCGTTCTTGTGAGCGATGATCGTTAGGCCAGTGGGAAACGCTACCAAGCCGCCAATGTGATCGATGTCGCTATGGGTGAGGATGACGGTGGTGACCGGCTTAGGAGTGATCTTTGCCACGTCTTGAAGAAGCTCCTTGCCGCCCGCTGGGGTCATCTTGGCATCGATCACGATCACTCCGTTGTTCCCGACAACGACGCCGCTGTTGCCGCCGCCGCCTTCGACCCAATAGACAGTTGCAGTCAGCTGATGAACTTGAAAGGCCGCCGCGGACGGCGCTTGCGCGGCGCCCAGGCCCGGGATTGCGAGCGCCGCAGCGCAGAGACAAGCGGCAAGAGAGTTTCGCATGGGGAATTTCTCCTCTGTTTTCTCAGAGGTCCCAGAATACTCCCACTGGTCGGGCGCGTGCGCAATCCCCAGGCCTCAAATGCGAGACCTGGGGCAGCCAGGGCGCGGCCACTCAGTGCGGAGAGGACTGGGCGGCTACGCGCATGACCGCATAGAAAGCAGGCTTGGGCTTTCCATCGCGGTCGAAGAGCAGCGGGTAGTTGGTGCGTCCCCGCACCGGAAAGTTATTGAGCCAGGAATTTCGGTCGGTGACACCCCAGAAGGTCACGCGCATGACCTGGCCGCGATGCTTCAGGAAGACCCGAAACAGGCTTGCGTAACGCGCCGCCAGCTCCTGCTGCACGGACTCCGGCAGGCCGTTCACGTATGGATTCAGCTTGGGATTCTGGCGCAAGTGGAAGTTCACATCGGCGGTTGGCGAAGCCGCGGCAGAGGGGAGCACGTTAATATCCAGCTCCGAGATCGTGACCTTGACTCCTAGGGCCGCAAAGGCAGAGATGGTGGCGTCTTCCTGCTGAGCTGTGGGCCAGGTGAGGCTATCGTGATTCTGAAGGCCGACGTAGGCGATCGGGATCCCCTCCGCCTTCAGCTTTTTGACGAGCGCGATGGCTCCCTGGCGCTTGGCGGGTCTTTCCAGGTTGTAGTCGTTATAGCCGAGCAAAGCTTTGGGGTCGGCTTCATGCGCGTATTCGAAGGCTTTCTCGATATAGTCGGGTCCGATGATCTTGTACCACAGCGACTGGCGAATGGTTCCGTCTTCATTGAGCGCCTCGTTGACGACGTCCCAGCTCTGAATCTTTCCTCTGTAACGGCCCACCACCGTTTGAATATGGCGGCGCATGCGGGCGAGCAGGGCGTCGCGGCTGAGGAGATTGCCTTTGGCGTCGCGAAAAACCCACGCCGGAACCTGGCTATGCCATACTAGGCAGTGGCCGAGCATGAACATGTGGTGCTTTAGGCCGAAGGCCACGTACTGGTCAGCCAGGGTGAAATTGTATTTGCCAGGCTGGGGATGGACGACCACCCACTTGAGCGCGTTCTCCGGGGAAATGGAGTTGAACTGCGTCTCGATGATGGCATCGAGGCGTTGATCTTCTCCTGTGATCTCCGGCGCGTTGATGGCCGCGCCGACGAAGAAATCTCCCTTATAGGCGTTTTTCAGAGACGTAGGGGCGTTGGCTGTCGCGGTCATCGCTACCGCTAACATACCCACCCATGCCGCTGATCGCATGTTTACCGCCATATTGTGATGCCTCCTTTCGCTTTCTCGAAGACCCCAGAACATTTCTGGGGTTGAGGTCCGGGCTGCCCAGGCTCCGGAACAGCATACTGCGAGGAGGAACCCGGGCGCCACGAAAATGCGCTACGGATAGATGCCGCGAATCTGGACGGCCTCAGCGACGCGGCCAATGCCCAGCATGTTGGCGGCGATGCGCATGGGCAGCTTGCGGTCGAGATGGAACTTGAGCACGTCGCGGAAGGCGGTGTTCATCACGCGCTCAAGGCGGTTGTAGATGTCCTGGGCCTCCCAGAAGAGGTGCTGCTCGTCCTGCACCCACTCGAAGTAGGAGACGGTGACGCCGCCGGCGTTGCAGAGAATGTCGGGGATGATGAAGACACCCTTGCTCTGGAGAATGCGGTCGGCGGCGGGGGTGACGGGACCGTTGGCCGCTTCGGCGATGATGCGCGCGCGGATAGAGGCGGCGTTCTCGGCGTGGATCATGTTTTCGAGGGCGGCCGGGACGAGAATGTCGCACGGCAGGGCCAGCATCTCAGCGGGATCGATGGGCTCGCTCTCCGGAAATCCCTCGATACGGCCGCAGAGAACTTTCATGTGGATGAGCTCCGGAATATTGAGGCCGCCGGAGTTGTAGACGCAGCCTGGCAGATCACTCACGGCAATGACTTTGGCTCCGGCCTCGTAGAGCAGTTGCGCGGCGATGGAGCCGGCGTTGCCAAAGCCCTGCACCGCGACGGTAGCTCCTTTGAGGGGCATGTGGAGATGCTCGCAGGCGTACTGGATGGTGTAGAAGACGCCGCGGCCGGTGGCTTCATTGCGGCCTAGCGATCCGCCCAGGCTGATGGGCTTGCCGGTGACCACGCCGGGGATGGGATAGCCCTTGGTCATGCTGTAGGTATCCATGATCCAGGCCATGACCTGGGCGTTGGTGTAGACGTCGGGCGCAGGAATGTCCTGTTCAGGGCCGATCAAGGGAAGAATGGCGCTGGTGTAGCGGCGGGTCATGCGCTCAAGCTCGCCCTGGGACATGTGCTTGGGGTCACAGGCGACGCCGCCCTTGCTGCCGCCGAAGGGAATATTGACGACCGCGCACTTCCAGGTCATCCAGGTGGCCAGCGCCTTTACCTCATCGAGCGTGACCTGGGGATGATAGCGGATGCCGCCCTTGGACGGGCCGCGCGCCGAGCTGTGTTGCACGCGATAGCCCTCGAAGCAATGAATGTGGCCGTCGTCCATGCGCACGGGCAAGGTGACCGTGAGGCTGCGCTCGGGAAACTTGATCATCTCCCGGATATCCCTGTCGAGCTCCAGCACATCGGCAGCCGCATCGAAGTTCTCCAGGGCCATCTCGTAGGCATTCCCTGTACTGGTTGTGGTGGGCATGACTGATCCTCCTTGCCTGGGCCGGAGGCGGCGCGCGGCGCGATAAAACATTGGGGGGCGCAGCGGGCCGGCGCCGCTCAGGCGACGCTTGTCCCTGCCAGATGAACCGCATCCTGCGGCGGTTCCTGGCCTGCCTGGTAAACCGGGAGGAGCCACTTCCGGTAAGCAGGCAACTGTCCGTGCACGGCATCGGCGTACAACCGGCGCAGGCGGAGGGTAAGGGGTCCGGCGGCGCCGTTGCCGACGGGACGATGATCGATCTGCGCTACAGGGGCCAAGCCGACTGCCGTGCCGGTGAAGAAGAGCTCGTCGCAGACGTAGAGTTCGCTGCGGTCGATGGAGCGCTCGACGGTTTGGAGGCCGAGTTCGCGCGCGGCCAGTTCCATCACCGAGGCGCGCGTGATGCCCTCGAGCACGTTATCGGAGAGCGGCGGGGTGATGAGGGTTCCGTTGCGGACCATGAAGAGATTGGAGGCGGCGCCTTCAGCCACGTGGCCGTCTTCGTTGAGGAAGATGGCTTCGTCGAAGCCGCTGCGGCGGGCATCGTCGCTGGCCAGCGCGCTGTTGACGTAGGCTCCGCAGATCTTGGCGCGTGCGGGAATGGCGTTGTCCTCGACGCGGCGCCAGGAGCTGACGCCGGCGTGCAGGCCCTTTTCGCTATGCAAGTATTCGCCGTAGGGCAGGGCGACGATGGCGAAGGCGTCCTGATCGTCGGGGCTGACGCCGATGCGCTCGGCGGACTTGTAGGCCAGAGGTCGGACGTAAATGCCGGCGCGAAAGCTGTTGCGGCGCGCGAGCTCGACGGTGAGGGCGCACAACTCTTCCGGCGGCAGCGGAAGGTTGATGTGGAGGATGCCGCAGTTGCGCAGCCAGCGCTGGTAGTGCTCGCGAGGGCGCAGGACGTAGAGCTCTTCCGCGGCGGCGTTCCAGTAGGCGCGAATGCCCTCAAAGACGCCCGTGCCGTAATGCAGGGCGTGGGTGAGGATTCCGACGCGGGCCTCGGCGAGGGGCACGAATTGCCCGCCGAAGTAGACGGTCAAATGGGGATGGGAACCGGGATTCATCTCACACCTCCGCGAAGGACTCTTTGAGGAGCTTGCGTCCCTGGGCCAAGGCGCGCTCGTCCAGTTCGATCCACTGGGGACGCTTGACGAGGCGGCGTAAAGCGGCGTCAATGCTGGCCTGAGGCAGGACGCCCGCGATCTCAAGGACGGCGCCGAGCATGATCATGTTGGAGGCGCGCGGGTCGCCGAGCTGGTCGGCCAGATGGGTAAAGGGCAGCGCCAGGACATGCACGTCCGTGCGCGCGCAATCGGCGGGGAACTCGTCGCCGTTGTAGAGGATCCATCCGCCGGGACGCACGCTCTGGTCGAATTTGCGCAGCGAGGGCTCATTCATGGCCACCAGCACGTTGGGCGAGGTGACCAGGGGCGAATCGATCTCGTGGCTGGCGAGACGCACGTGGCAGTTGGAGGTGCCCGAGCGCATCTCCGGTCCGTAAGAGGGCAGCCAGGAGACTTCGAGGCCGGCGTCGAGGCCGGCTTCGGCAAGGACCTCGCCGAGGAGCAGAACGCCCTGGCCTCCGAAGCCCGCGATGCGCACCTGAAGATCGATCTCCTTCCCGGCTGTCATCCTGAGCGGAGGGCCGCCACGGCGACCGGGAGCTGAAGGACCTTGGGTTGCCTCGTCTGCGAGGCCGAGAATGCCTGGTATGGCGGCGAGCGGAGGCGGGGAATCCGGCGGCGATAAAGGCATGCGGTCCTTGGTGCGATCGCAGAAGACGCCCAGCGGGAAGGTCTTCTCCATCTCGTCGCGGACCCAGTGCTGGGCTTCGACGGCGGTCATCTTCCAGATGGTGGGGCAGGGCGCAAGGACTTCGATGAGCGAGAAGCCAAGGCCGCGCACCTGGTTCTCGACGGCGCGGCGGATGGCGCGCGCGGCCTGGACAATCTGCTTGTTGTCGCCCAGACCGACGCGCTCAATATAGACGG
The DNA here is from genome assembly GCA_021811745.1 of Acidobacteriota bacterium. The sequence continues at coordinate 1,427 of JAJZNH010000984.1, read as the reverse complement.
GGGCCTCCAGCGTGGACAGCAGCTCGCTGATGTGCAGCGGGTAGCCTTCGCGAGCGGCGCTGCGGCCCTCGGGAGTGGTGGTGGTCTTCTGGCCGAGCAAGGTGGTGGGCGCGGCCTGGCCGCCGGTCATGCTGTAGATGGCGTTGTTGACGAAGATTACCGTGATGTTCTCGCCGCGATTGGCGGCGTGGAGGATCTCCGCCGAGCCGATGGCGGCCAGATCGCCATCGCCCTGATAGCCGATGACGACGGCCTCAGGACGGCTGCGCTTCATAGCCGTAGCCACGGCGGGGGCGCGGCCATGGGCGGCTTGTACATTGCCTACGTCGAAGTAGCAATAAGTAAAAACCGAGCAGCCGACGGGGCCAATGAGGATGGTACGGTCCTGGATGCCAAGGTCGTCGATGGCCTGGGCGAGCATCTTGTGAATGATGCCGTGGCCGCAGCCGGGGCAGTAGTGGGTCTGGTGCTGAAGGCCGTCCTTGCGTTCATAGCGCTCGTAGAAGGATTTGGCCTTCGAGAAGGCCAAACGCTCCTCTTGCGCCACGGTAACCGGCAGCCGCTCCGCCGGCCGGTTTTTGCGGGCCTGGACCCCAGGCAGGTAACGCCGCGCCTGCTCGCGGACAAAGCGCAGCACTTCCTCGTGGCCGGGAACATTGCCGCCCATGCGGTTGAAGAACTCCACCGGGCGCACGCCGTTGAGGGCCAGGCGCACATCCTCAAGCAATTGGCCGTTGCTCATCTCGACGACAATGAAGACGCGGGCGTGCGCGGCGAGGCACTGAAAGTGCGAGGCCGGGAATGGATAAAGGGTGACAGGCCGCAGGAGGCCGACGTTCAGGCCGGCGGCGCGGGCCTCGGCGGTGACAGCCTTGAGAATGCGGCCCACGATGCCGTAGCCGACGAGAACGATGTCGGCGCCGGCGGCGTGGTACTGCTCGGCGCGGGCCTCCTGGAGCTGTGCGCGGCGGTACTTCTCTTCGAGTGCGCGGTTGTGCTCCTCCAGCGCGTCGATGTCAAGATGGAGCGAGGAGACGAGGTTAGGACGCGTGGCGGCGGTGCCGGCGACGGCCCAGGCCGGCAGCGGAGCTTCAACGGCTTGTTGCGGGAACGCGACGGGCTCCATCATCTGGCCGACAAAGCCATCGGCGAGGACGACGGCGGGGTTGCGGTAGCGCGCCGCCAGCTCGAAGGCCAGCGCGGTCAGGTCGGCCATCTCCTGCACGGAGTACGGGGCCAGGACGAGGGTGCGGTAGTTGCCGTGGCCGCCGCCCTTGACCACCTGATGATAATCGCTCTGCTCGGCGGCGATGTTGCCGAGTCCGGGCCCGCCGCGGGTGATGTCGGCGATAACGCAGGGCAGCTCGGCCCCGGCCATGTAGCTGATGCCTTCCTGCATGAGGCTGATGCCTGGACCGCTGGAGGCG
>JAJZNH010000589.1 GCA_021811745.1 Acidobacteriota bacterium | reverse complement strand
TTCCGGCCAATATCGCTTATGCTGTTAACAATTCCTTCTTGCTTGGGCAGGCCGAGCAAAACACCTCATGAATCCAGCGTCTTTGGCGATTGACGATCTACGGGAGCAGTATCTCAGGGAGATGGCGCTTGTACGTCAGACCTGCGAGCGCACCGGCGATGGCACCGCCGCCATCCGCCGCCGCTCCGCCGTGGTGGACCGTATCGTCGTGGAGATGTGGCGACGCGCCTTTGCGGACCTGCCCGCGCAGAACGCCGCCATGGTGGCCATCGGCGGCTACGGCCGCAAGGACCTTTTCCCCTATTCCGACATCGACGTGCTCTTTGCTTTCGCCGACGACAAGACCGAGGAGCATTCGAAAGAGGCGGTCCGCTCGATCATCCAGGGCATGTGGGACGTTGGTCTGCGCGCCAGTCCCAGCTTGCGCACTCTTAAAGAAGCCGGCCGCTTCGACCCCGACAATCTGGAATTCACCCTGGCCACCTTTGAGCGCCGTTTCCTGGCCGGCCAGTTCCCTCTTTACCAGAAGCTCCACCAGGTTGTTCTTCCCGGCCTTGTCCTGAGCGAGTGGAATACCATTACGCAAAAGCTGGGCGAGATTGCCCGCGCCCGCCACGCCAAGTACGGCAACACGATCTTTCATCTCGAGCCCAATCTCAAGGAGTGTCCTGGCGGTCTGCGCGACTACCATCTTGCCGTTTGGTTTGCGATCCTCTTCCATCTCAAGGAAACCAAGGAATGGCCGCGCCAGCATGGCGGCGTCTTCCAGAGTGCCCGTGGCGACGCCGAAGCCGCCTTTGATTTCCTGGCCGCCGCACGCGCCTTTCTTCACTTTCAGTTTGGCCGCGACAACAATATTCTCGACTGGCAGTCGCAGGACGAGGCTGCCGCGCGCTCCATTGGCCTGGAAACACGCGGCACAGCGGACCCCTCCTACTGGATGCGCACCTATTACCGGCACGCACGTGTCGTCTACCGCCGCGCCGCGTTGTTGATGGAGCATCTGCCCGCGCCGGTCAGTTTCTATCGCCAGTTCCGCCGCCGCCGCACCCCCATTGCAAGCACTGAGTTTTTCCTTGACCAGGGCCGCATCGACGTTCCACCCGGGGTGCAATTCAACGACACCGCCGCCATCCTGCGCGTCTTCTCCCTCATGTCCACGCACGGCCACATGCTCTCTCAGGCTGCTGAGGATCGCATCAACGACGCGCTGCCCGTCCTGGCCATCAAAGTTCCCGAAGGGCCATATCTGTGGAACGCACTGCGCGAAGTTCTGATTGGCCCCCATGCCGCGCACGCCTTGCGCACGATGCATGCTCTCGGCATTCTCGAGATGCTCATCCCTGAGTTTCACGGCATCGATGCCCTCGTGATCCGCGATAGCTACCATCGTTACACCGTCGATGAGCACACTTTTCTGGTAATCGATAACGTGCATGGCCTGCGCCAGCCTGGGCACGAATACGAGCAGCGCCTTGCCCAGCTCCTGCCGGAGATCGACCGCTTCGATCTGTTTCTCTTAGCGCTTCTGCTCCACGATACCGGCAAGGGCCGCCGCGAGGGCGAACACGCCAGCCAGAGCGTTGAGCTGGCCGATAGCTTTCTCGCCCGTCTGGACTTCGATAGCGAGGAACGCGACTTAGTTCTCACGCTCATCCGTATGCACCTGGAAATGTCGGCCGCCATGCGCCGCGACATCTTCGACATGGAGAACGTGCGCGCCTTCGCGGAAAAGATTGGCAGCCCGCAGCTTCTTAAAATGCTCACCATCATGACTTTCGCGGACATCAAGGCCGTCAACCCCGACGCTCTGACTCCCTGGAAGGCCGAAAACCTCTGGCAGTTCTACATGTCCACCTCCAACTACATGGACCGCTCGGTGGACGAGGCCCGCTATCACTCTGCCTTCGACCCCACCCTGCTCAACCGCATTCGCTCCATGGTTCCTGCCGGGCAGCACGGCGAGTTGAAACAATTCCTGGAAGGCCTTCCGCAGCGATATCTGCAAACCCGCCTGCCCGAGCAGATTCGCCATCACTTCCAGATGTCCCTCAACCTCGACAGCGACCCCGTTCAGCTTGATCTGCGCTTCAGCCGGCAGCTATTCGACCTGACCGTCATCACCCGCGACCGCGCGCGCCTGTTTGCCGACGTGGCCGGCGCCCTGGCCGCCTGGGGCATGAACATCGTCCGTGCCGGCGCTTTCTCCAACGACGCCGGCGTGATCGTAGACAGCTTCCACTTCTCCGACGTCTTCCGCACCATCGAGCTCAACCCCTCGGAAAAGGATAGGTTCTTAGAGAACATCCGCGACGTGGTGGCGCAAAAGGTCTCCGTCGAACAGCTTCTCCAGGCTCGCCGTCACCTGACCCACCCAAGCCGTATCCGCGTGGAGGTGGCCACGCGCCTGGAATTCGATTCCGAGTCTTCCACTCATTCCACGCTCTTGCAGGTAGTCGCCCAGGATCTGCCCGGCCTGCTCCGGCAGATCGCGCTCACCCTCAGTTCGCACCAGTGCAACATCAAGATCGCACTCATCGATACGGAGGGCGAAACTGCCATTGATGTCTTCTACCTCACCAGCCGGGGCGCCAAGCTCACCGCTGAATCCAGACAGACACTGGCTCGAGACCTGGCTGAGGCGCTCAATGCCATGCGCGCCTGACGCCCTATCTGCAGAAGTCGCTCCGCATCTCGTAAACCTGCCACGCATTGCAGGAGCGGTAAACTATTATCGAGGAACGTCTGTACGGAATGCCAATTCCCTGGAGGAATCATGCCGCAGAATTTGCCAGGCAGCTTACTGGAACAGTTGCGCAAGTACACCGTGGTCGTCGCCGACACTGGCGACATTGAGGCGATGGAACAGTTTCGTCCCCAGGATGCGACCACGAATCCCTCATTGATCACGGCGGCGGCGCAAATGCCGCAGTACCAGTCCATTGTGGACGGCGTACTTCTGGACGCGCGCAAGGAACTGGGCGAGGATGCTGACGATCAGGCCATCGCCAACCTGGCCTTCCAGCGACTGGCCATCGCCTTCGGAAAGAAGATTCTCGAGATCGTCCCCGGCCGCGTTTCGACAGAAGTCGACGCGCGCCTCTCCTATGACACCGCGGGCACCATCGCCATGGCGCGCAGCATCATCGCCCAATACGACGCGGCGGGCATCGGCCGCAACCGCGTGCTCATCAAAATCGCCTCTACGTGGGAGGGAATTCGCGCCGCCGAGGTGCTTGAGAAGGAAGGCATTCACTGCAACCTGACCCTGCTTTTCGGGCTGCATCAGGCCATCGCTGCGGCCGAAGCGGGCGCCACCCTCATCTCGCCCTTCGTAGGCCGCATTCTCGACTGGTACAAGAAAGACACCGGCAAGGACTACCACGGAGCCGATGACCCCGGCGTACAGTCGGTGACGCGCATCTACAACTACTTCAAGAAATACGGCCATAAAACCGTGGTGATGGGCGCCAGCTTCCGCAACATCGGCGAAATCTGCGAACTGGCTGGCTGCGACCTGCTTACCATCTCGCCGCAACTGCTTGGCGAGCTCGAAAAGACCCAGGGTGAGCTGCCGCGCAGGCTCGATCCGGAGTCGGCCAAGAAACATTCCATCGAAAAGATCGTCATGGACAAGACCACCTTTGACCGCATGCATGCCGCCGACAGCATGGCCAGCGACAAGCTGAAGGAGGGCATCGAGGGCTTTTCCGCCGCGCTTGTCAAGCTGGAGACGCTGCTTGCCGGCCGCCTGGCGGAACTCGAATCGCGCGCGCATGCGGCGGTCTGAGATGAGCCTGCAAGGCGCCCGTTTGTTCGTTCGCCCTTTCCGTTTGAAACTGCAAGATAAGAATCAGCTTGCATTGATCGGGTGGAGGGGGCACTCTTGAGAGAGTGAAACGCTGGATCTACATCGTCCTGGGCATCATCCTCATCCTGGGGGTTGTCTACGTCTATCTGCACCGGGATGAATTGGGGTTTTCCGCGCCTTTTGAGAGCGGCTCGGAGTCCAGCGGAGCCACCACCGATCTCCAGCCGGCACACATCAACTGGGTGAAGGTTGACCGCTCACCTCAAGGCTTCACCGTTGAAATGCCGTCCGGCACCGCCCAGATCGAGGTTCCCGCCTATAACCAGCAAGGCGGCACCGATCCGGTCACCATGATCTACTCTAACCCAGATGCGCAGACCACTTTTTCCGTCTCCTGGAAGGACAACCCGCCCGTCATGCAGGCCAGCGGCGGGTCAGCAGATCTAACTCTGGACATGGCACGGGACGATGCGCTGGCGCACTCGCAATGCACGCTGGTCAGCGAGTCGCGAACGGCTCTCGACGGCTATCCCGTCCGCGATTTTGTCGGTCGGAACGATAGCGGCGGCATCTTCAATGCCCGTCTCATCCTAGCTGGCCAGCGGCTCTACATGCTCATGGCGGCCTTCCCTGCGGTGACTGCGCGTCGCGATGGCGACGTGGCACACTTCTTCGACTCATTCCACCTAGTCACGGCCGCCAGTGACAATTAGTGCGTCCTTCGCACAACTTTCTGATCATCACCCAAGGATTTCCGATTCATGCCGCTCGCAATCCGCGCCCACTTCAGCCCTTCGTCTCGTCTGCGGCCGGCCGCGCCGCCATCTCCACGACTCCCGTAATCAGCGTTGTAGGCAGAAAACGCACCAGGCGCGACGTGAGCCGTCCGCGCCAGTTGGGAATGACGGTGCGCCGCCCGCGCTCAAGCCCGTCCACTCCCTGCCGCGCCACCTCTTCCACGCGCTGCACACGCCGCTTGAAGGCCCCTGCCCGCGCCACTTCGAAGAATTCGCTCTCGGTAGGGCCGGGGCAGAGCGCGGTTACCTTCACGCCGGAACGCGCTACCTCAGCCGCCAGCCCCAGGGCGAAGAATCGGTCGAAGACCTTGGTGGCCGCGTAGGTGGTTATGTACGGCACCGGCTGGAAACTGGCCGTCGAGGCCACGATCAGCACCCATCCCCGCTGCCGCTCCACCATGGGCTGAACGAAGAGCCGCGCAAGCCGCACCACGGCCTCGCAGTTCACGCGCACCTGGCTCAGTTCCTGCTCTACCGGGCTAGCGTGGAATGCGCCGTACTGCCCCAGCCCGGCGTTGTTCACCAGAATGTCGATGGTCAGTCCCGCGCCCTCGGTGGCGTCGTAGATCTGCTGCGGCGCGCCGGGATCGTTCAAGTCGGCAACCACAATCCGCGTCTCGGTCCGCTTGGCGGTGAGTTCGGCGGCCAGCGCCTCCAGCCGCTCGCGGCGCCGCGCACTGAGGATCAGCTTTGCCCCGCGCTCTGCCAGGTCCCGCGCTACAGCCGCGCCGATGCCGGAACTGGCTCCGGTCACCAAAGCCCATCTGCCGTGAAAGTCGCTTTTATTCGTCATCGCGAAACAGGATAGCAAGTCAGCGAGCCGACGAGCCGAGAGCAGCCCGAAAAGACGCGAGATCCCTCGCAATGGCGGGAAAAGGACCGAAACGGACGGAAATCGGGCGGAGTGCGCCCTGATCGATGACACCTAGAATATTAATAAGTAATTGATTTTAAATGATGATTCGATGATATGGAGAATAAGAGGAGAAAATTAGAGGGGGGGGGGGTGGGGGTGCGCATTTCACTTCTTTTTGCTGGTAAATGATTGATTTGGAATTGTTTATTAGTGAAATGAGACGCGCGGCTTATTCTATAAAATATTGATTCTAAATGATTTAATTGACGCGATTTAGGTGGTGCTTGGACGCGCGCATAGGAATTCGGCGAGGAGGGGGACAGAGACGCAGGCGGACGGGCCAGGGGACGGGGGATGACGTTCGGGATGGACTCGATGGGAAGCGAGGATGCGCACATGGAGGGCCTGCCTGGGAATAGTGTGCAGGAAAAGGGGGAAATTGCCGGTAAATGGGGATCGCTTGCGGACTTGCCAACCCGCTACTTCAGCAGCTTGAAGGCATGGGTCCACTGGTTGTGCAGAAAGCCGGGAATGCACCACAGAACCGCCAGAGGCTCGATCGCCCGCGCCGCCTCCGCGCCGCCCATGTTCGCCGACTCCCAGCCCAACTCGTCCAGAATCCGGCTCACGGTCTTCTTCGCGCCGTCGTCGTTGCCGCAGATGAACATGGTCGGCCTGCCCCCGACGAACTCGGGATCGACCATCCGCGCCGCGCCCACTGAGTTGAAGGCCTTCACCAGGTGCGCCTCCGGAAACTCGTGCTGCAACTGCTCCATGAGCGAGTCGTTCATCTTCGTATAGAACCGCAGCACGCCGTTCTCCGGCGGCGCTTCCTCGATGGGGTTGCAGGCGTCCATCACCGGCTTCCCTTTCAGGTTCTCCGCGCCCGCCAGGCGCAGCACCTCGGCGGCAGCCTGGCCCTTCACCGCCAGCACCAGCACTTCGCCGAAGGCCGCAGCCTGGGCAAAGGTGCCGGTGGCGCCCTTCGGGTTTCCGCTTGCCCATTCC
>JAJZNH010000403.1 GCA_021811745.1 Acidobacteriota bacterium | reverse complement strand
CATCAGCGCCGTGAAAGCGGCCTTGTCCGCATCGAGATTGGCGCGCGAATTAGCCGAGAGCACATCCGTCGGCTCGCCATCGGGCCGGATCATGCGCGGAAAGCGCTTGGGATCAGTCTTGACCCACACCGGCACGTACTGCATGTTGCCGTTCTTCCACGTGCCGAACCACAGAAGAACCATGTGCAGGTGATGCGCGCGGGCGCCTTCGACGAGCTGATCGAGGTTACTGAAGTCAAAATGCCCTTCCTCGGGTTCGATCTGCTCCCAGTAGGCAGGCGCTTCCACGGTATTGGCATCAAGCGCGGCAAGAGATTGCCACACCTCCGGCAGTTCGCTGGGCCAGGCGCTGGAGTTGTGAATCTGTCCGCCGAGAATCAGAAAAGGCCGGCCTTCAACCAGAAGAGCATAGCGGCCATCCTTCTTATCCAGCCGGGGAGCATCAACAGCCAAAGCCCGCGGAATAGTCGTGCAGGCAAAAAGAAAAGCGACCAAAAGAGCGGATAGAGCAGTCTTGCGCATGAAAGAACTTCCCCCCGGGGCCACTCTAAATATCCGCGCTGCTCATGGCAAGTCCAGGCGGAACGCAAAACAGAATGCAGCTCTTGCGCGCCACGCCAATCACTTGCAAGATGATTCGCACAAAGCGAATGGAGATTCGATGGGCAATTGAAAGTAGTAAGAAGGGTCAGCCTCGTGGAGCGCCGGTTCTTCAGCCTTAAAAAGTAAAGGCGAGCCCGCCGCGGAAGCCGCGCTGATCCTGGGCGAAGAGGAGGAGCGAGCCGTCGCTCAACAGATAAGGCCGGTAGCCCTGAGCGAGCAGGTTTTGCACATCAACCAACGCCTCGAAACCGCAGGCATTGTCACGGCGCAGGCGAATAGGCTGACGGAAATGGAGGTTCAGGAAGGGAGCATCCGCATTCAAGGCAAATGGAGCAACTTCAGTGACGGTGTTCTCCGGCTGCCAGCGATAGGTGGCTCTCCAGTGCGTTCGCGTGCCATCAATTGTCCCGGAGAGCGAGAGAGAATACATCTGCGCGTGACGCGGTTGCAGGCCGGCCAGCACCTCATTCATTGAAGCGGGTTGAGCCTGTGGCGCAAGAACCAGCGCTTCACCGTTGGCGTAGCTCAGACGGATGCGGTTCCCGCCCGGTAGCTGGCGCTCGACGCTGGCCTGAACTCCAGCCGAAGAATAGTTTGGGCCGGCAGTGTGGAAGAGGCCGCTCAGGTTATCAAAGAGGACGGCTGAGGCAACCGGAGCCCCGGCGTCGCCGGAAGCAGACGCAAAGTTTCCCATCGCCTCAACAACGGGATTCTTTACATTATCGGCATATACCTGAACAGAGATGCCCGAAGCATCCGTGCTCCGTTCCCAGCCGATCTCCTGATGAAAGCCGCGTTCAACCACCAGATCGCCACCGCGGGTGGAGATCGCAGGAAGCCATGCCTCGGGCTCCGATTCGTCGATCGCCTCCGGATTGGGCATGAGGGTGGACATGCGGTAGCGGATGGTGGTGTTGCCGCCATGCCAACCCACTGAGGCAAACGGAAGCGATGTAAAGGCCGTATTGGGAGACTGCGTCGCGAAGCGCGCAAATACCTGGGTGGAACCAACCTCCGCCTGCACCGTGTCGCCCAGGTGCATGGTCTGCGTGGTACGGATGGCCGCCTCATTCAAGCCCTGCGCCGCGCCCGCAGTGATCGCGGGATGAACCGCAACGGCCGCAACGGACTGGACCGAGCCGCTCAGGCCGAGATCCTGACGGAAGCCTAGCATCGACTCCATGCCGGCGTTCGTCTCCGGAGAAAAATCCACCCGCGCCAGCAGTTCCCGGCTTCCGCTGGGCGTTTCTTCCACCGTGGTGGAGATTCGCTCGCCATCCTCCCCAAAGCTTCCCGCCTGCCCTGTCGCCATCAGGCGCGCCTTCAACTTTGGCGGCTTTCCGGGCCCTTCGGAAACCACCACCAGAGGCCCGTCTTCAAGCCAGCGCAGGAGCGGCCGGTTTGCGGCCGATCGCAGTGTCCAGGCCCAGTCGTCCTCCTGGTCTCTCGCAGTGCGCGGCTGCGCAGGGAGCCACTGCATGACTTCATAGAGCGTATTCAGGGTCAGGTTGACCACCGCGCTGCTGTGGAGACGCACGCGCACATTTTCACGAAGCGATGGCAGGAAGGAAGGGCCCATAGCCTTCAGGGAATAATGGCCTGGAACCACTGAAGCAATGACGAAATGACCGGTGCTGTTGGTATAGACGCTGGCAACCACGCTCAGGTCAGGACGGAGCAACTGCACCACCGCCCCGATTTGGGGCACGCCCGCCGAGCTGCACACCACCCCTGACACTGACGCGGCGGCTCCGGGTATGGAAGCGGAGCCGAGAGCGATCAGCGCGGTGAGGCAAGCGAGATGAATCCTGTGCTTCATCACTGTTGTGCGTGACCCGCTAGCGTCCCCGGCAGTCCACTTGCCAATTCAAACCCGCGCATGTGACAGACTCTGAGGCCCGTTTATCTCTTGCCGCGCGGTACAAAATTCCCGATGCATCCTATTCGACGACAAAAGACGCCGATTGTGCAATCTGTTGCTTTGAAATTTCGTCATTTACTTTGATCGTGACGTTGTATTTGCCTGGCTGAAGGCCCGCAATGGGCAAAGTTTTCTCCAGAGTTAACTGGTCGCTGTGCGCCTCCAGATCCTTGGACTGGAGTTCCTTCTGAAAAAGCACCTCGCCGGTCTTCGCATTGGTGATCTGGTAGATCACAGTAGCCTGGTTGCTCTTGGTGGCCTGATCAATGCCCAGGTTGTAGACCTGCATCCAGAAGTTGAGCGGCTGATCGCGCTTGAACACCACCGGCACGGTGGGGGAGGAACTGACGCGCGGCCGGACGAAAGTATTCCCGATCACAAAGCTGCCACCACCAATGTCCCGCGAGGGAACGGTATACATCTTATCGGCCAGAATCAGAGAAGAGATTCCCAGCTTTTCATCCTGGTAGACCGGCACGTTGATGCCACGGGCATAGAGACCGAGGTGGTCAGGATTGTTGACGTCCTTGACTGCGATGTCGAGCCGGTACAGACCGGGAGACAAGGGCAATGCCTTCCAGTAGACCGACTGCTGATCGAGCAATTTTGGCAGCAGCTCGGCCGGCTCGTGGACCTCTACCGTATCCTCGAAGGTCTGGACGGTCCTTCCCGTGAGCGTAGTGAATCTGCCAAGGATATTCAGAACGCCGTTGGAGACGCCGTCCTTGGTCACAAAGGTGATGTCGCGGTTTTTGAACTGCAGAGTCACGGGGACAATGTCCATGTTGTCCGTCACCTTCACGAAGTCGGTACGGACATCGAATGGAAGCACCGGACCCGTCAGGATTTTGTGCTCGGAGATGAAGGCGTCAAGATCCTTGAATTTTACCGGCGGCGGAGCGAACAGATTGGCTGCCTGCTCGATGCGGTCGAACTCCTTGCCCTGGTTGTAATCCCCCATGGGACCACCACCGATATCCTCAACACCGTTCCCACCCTGGAATCGATCGGTCTTGTCCTTGTGGTTCATCTGCTCCCACTCAGTCAGGCCGGCCCCCGGAACGTACTTGAGCGCATCCTTCTCAGTACGATCGAGGGTGAAGTGGTAGTCGCCGCATTGGCAGCTATCTACGAATTCGATGTTGATGTTTTCACCGATGCCGGGCAGATAGCGATAGTGCCAGACTTCAAACGGAAAGGTCGTGGTGGTGCCGCCGCCCTCATTAAAGGGCCGGTCATAAAGGCCGCCCGACGGATGTGAATCGATCGAGTCCGGCGCACCCCACTCGATGTAAATGCGCCCGCGGTCGGTTTTCCATCCGGGCTTGCCGGCAGCGTAGTGCTCGTTCGCGTAGGCGATGCGGCGATAGTGCTCTTCGCGGGCCTCGTTATCAGGAGAGTCAGGATTGGGATTGCGCCTGCGCCAGAACTGCTCGATAAACGCATCCCGCTCCTCATCGTTGCTGAGGCTCAGAAAAGCCTTGCGCTCCTGATCGGAGATAATATAAGCCACATCTTCGTTCAGCCATGTCTTGTACGGCCCCTTCAACTCCTGCCGCAGCTCTTTCTGCTGCCTGATTCTTTCTTTATCGGAGAGCGGCCGGTTGAGAGGATTCTGATCCTGAGTCTGTGTGTTGTCACTGGCTTGCTGCTGCGCCGGCTCTTGGCGGCCGAGAGCATGGGCCTGAAAGCCAAGGACGGGAGTGAAAGTGACGCCGCAACTCACTACGGCGAGGAGAAAACGGCGACCGGTGTACATCATTAGCTTAAGACTCCTGCGATCCCTTCATTTTACGAGTCCCAATAGGGCTGGGCAACAGTCCTTACAAGCTGTTTTATAAAATAGACGGGCTGAACCGCCGAAGGTCAACCGGAAGCGACCGCGTCAAGGGTTGCTATTTGACTGGATGCATTGGCCTTGAGACGCCAGCCCCTCTTCAAACGTCCAATAAACAAAAGCCTCCTGCGCGAAGGACCGGCAAAGGAGCGGAGCAGGCGCTTCGCCGTATTTTTGAGATTTTGCCCTTCGTCTCTCATCTTCTGGCGATCCGCGATTCAAGACTTTGGTTCTTCGGGGAACGGCAGGAGCGGGAATTGCGTACACTGAAGGGTAAGAAATCCGGGGTACGAACCTGAAATGAAAAAAATCCTCCTGATTGTCTTGGGGGGCCTGGTAGCTGCAGGCCTGGTTACGTTCATGGTCATTCGGCAGCAGTCGGGCTACACCAAGGTGATGACCGCCAGATTAGCGAAGCAGGATCTGTCAACAATCGTGAGCGGCACAGGGCAAATCAAGCCCAAGACCTACGTAAACCTGGGCGCGACCGCCATGGGCCGGGTCACCCATCTTTATGTTAAAGAAGGAGATAAGGTCAAGAAGGGCCAGATCGTAGCCACCATTGAAAATGTGCAGCAGTCGGCAACCGTCTCTGGCCAGGAAGCGGCCATTGCGGCCGCGAAGACCGACATCTCCTCCTATATCGCCGCAGAAAAGACGACCGAGGCCAATCTCGAGCATGCCAAGGCTGATCTGGAGCAGAAGACGATGGACTGGGGCCGCGCCCAGGCGCTCTATAAAGATGGCATCCTGGCCAAGCAGGACTATGACGCCAAGAAGGCCGCATACGACCTGGCGGTGGCTTCAGTGGCCCAGGCCGTCGCCGGCGTGAATCAGGCCAAGGCCCAGACCGATTCGGCGCGCGGACATCTGCGCACCCAGGAGGCCACGCTGCAGGCTAACAAGGATATGCTTGACCGCACCATCGCCATCGCCCCCTTTGACGGCATTGTGACCAATGAGCCTGTTCGCGAAGGCGAAACGGTGGTCGAAGGCATCCAGAACACGGAAGGATCGACCCTGATGACGCTGGCCGATATGAGCGTTGTCACCGCTGAGGTAAAAGTCGACGAGACCGACATTGTCAATGTCACCCTGGGTCAGCCGGCCGATGTCACCGTGGATGCGCTCCCCGGCAAGGTCTTCAAGGGCCAGGTGACGCTGGTAGGCGATCAGGCGCTGCTCCGCTCCACCGGCATCGCAACCTCGCAGTCCACAACCGGCACTGAGGAAGCCAAAGACTTCAAGGTAGTGGTCACGCTCGACGCTCCCTCCAAGGAGCTGCGCCCCGGGCTCTCCTGCACCGCCAAGATCACCACAGCGCACAAGAACAACGTTCTTTCCCTGCCCATCCAGGCGCTCACCATGCACGATCCTGCGCTCGACGCTCCCAAGAGCAAAGGCGGCGTGCAAGCCGCGACGACCTCCGCCAGCGCGCCGGTTAAATCGGATCCCGTGCAAGGCGTCTTTGTGGTGGAAAAGGATTCGCGCGGCCGGCTGCGGGCGAAGTTCGTCCCCGTGAAGACGGGAATCACCGGCGCCACCGACATTGAAGTGCTCTCCGGGCTCACCGCGGGCGAGGAGGTCGTCACCGGTCCCTATAAAACTTTGCGCGATCTGAAGAATGGCGCTTTATTAAAGCGGGATAAGGCCAAATTAATCATTTCGGCCGCCGGCGGTTCGTCTTAGCGGTAAAGAAACCCGAACAGCGATAAGATTGGAAAAGATTCGGATGGCTCTGAACGGAATTATCACGGAAGACATGGTGCACTCCAAAGTCGTCCCCGGCGACGATGTAATCGTCGTTGAGGATTTGTGGCGTACCTATGACATGGGTTCAGAGCAGCAGGTGCAGGCGTTGCGCGGCGTCTCGTTGCGCATCCGGCACAACGAATACGTGGCCATCATGGGTCCGTCGGGATCAGGCAAATCCACGCTGATGAACCTGATCGGCTGCCTCGACACGCCATCCAAAGGGCGCTATTGGCTCAACAGCCAGTTGGTCAGCGATCTCGACGACGACCAGTTGGCGCGCATCCGCAACAAGGAAATTGGCTTCGTCTTTCAAACCTTCAACCTGCTGGCCAGAGCCACGGCGTTGCATAATGTGGA
>JAJZNH010000482.1 GCA_021811745.1 Acidobacteriota bacterium | reverse complement strand
ACAAGCTCGGCAGCCGCATTCAGTTGGTGGGCGACGACATCTTCGTCACCAACATCAAGCGACTGCAGCGCGGTATCGAAGAGGGCGTGGGGAATTCGATCCTCATCAAGCTCAACCAGATCGGCACCGTTACCGAGACGCTCGAAGCCATCGAGCTTGGCCGTCGCTACGGCTACACGTCGGTCATCTCGCACCGCTCCGGCGAAACCGAGGACGCGTTCATCGCCGACCTGGCCGTAGCCACCGGCGTGGGCCAGATCAAGACCGGCTCGTGCTCGCGTACTGACCGCATCGCCAAGTACAACCAGCTGCTGCGCATCGAAGAGGAGCTAGGCACCGGTGCTGTCTACCTCGGTCTCGAAAGCCTGAACTACAACGACTAACCATTGTTCGTTGTTCACTTAAGGTTGTCATTCTGAGCTCCGCAGAGTGCATGTATGGCGACCTGCGAAGCTGTTCGGAATAACAAAGCCCTTTGCGCGCAATCCATTGTGCCGGAGCGCACAAAAGTGGCCGCTCCTCCACCATTTATCCTTAATAAGAACACTTCGAATGAATCAGAGGTATCCTTCTTCGTGCCCAAACATCCTCTAGTACTGACCATCCTCGACGGATGGGGTTACCGCGCGGAAACTCAGAACAACGCCATCGCTCTTGCCCGCAAACCCACCTACGACAGGCTGCTTCAGGAGTTTCCTAACACGCTCATCCGCGCCTCGGAGCACTTTGTCGGCCTGCCCGACGGGCAAATGGGCAACAGCGAAGTCGGCCACCTGAACATCGGCGCCGGCCGCGTTGTGCAGATGGACATCACGCGCATTGACGCCGCCATCGCCGCGGGCGAGTTCGGCAAAATTCCCACCATCGTCGAGGCCATGAAGCGCGCGCGCGAGGGCGGCCGCCAACTGCATCTCTTCGGCCTGGTCTCCGACGGCGGCGTGCACTCGCACCAGGAACATCTCTACGCGTTCTTGCGTGCGGCGCGGGAGTATGGCCTGGAGCGGGTCTTCGTTCACGCCTTCATGGACGGGCGCGACACCAGTCCCACCGGTGGCGTGGACTACATCGCGCAGCTCGAGCAGAAGATGCGCGAGTACGGAGTGGGCAAGGTGGCCACCGTCAGCGGCCGCTACTACGCCATGGACCGCGACCGCCGCTGGCCGCGCGAGCGCAAGGCCTTCGACGCCATGGTCAATGGCAAGGCCGAGGGCGGTGCGCACGCGAGCGCCGTGGCCCGCATCAGGGAGAGCTACAACGGCGGCACCACCGACGAGTTCATTGTCCCCTTTGTTCTCACTGACGCGGCCGGCAAGCCGCTGGCGCAGATCCGCGACGAAGATGTCTGCATCAACTTCAACTTCCGCGCCGACCGCGCCCGTCAGATTACCCGCGTGCTGGCGCGCGAGAGCGGTTTGAACAAAGAAGGCGGGCGCGATTTGCAGGACTGGGAGTCGCTCGACGAGACCATTCCGCGTCGCGAGATTCCTAAGAATCTGCACTACGTCTGCATGACCCAGTACGACAAGCTCTACGAGTTGCCGCTCGTCATTCCTCCCGAGTCGCTCGACAACATCCTGGCCAACGTGCTCGCCGCGCACCGCCTTCGCAACCTGCGCGTGGCAGAGACTGAAAAGTTCGCCCACGTCACCTACTTCTTCAACGGCGGTATCGAGCAGCCCTTCCCCGGCGAGGACCGCGCTCTGATTCCCTCGCTCAAGGTTGCCACCTACGACCTGGCGCCGGAGATGCGGGCCGAAGGCATCGGCGACGCCATCGTGAAGGCCATCAATGACACCGCCTTTGATCTGGTAGTCTCGAACTTCGCCAACGCCGACATGGTGGGCCACTCGGGAAAGCTGGAGCCCACCGTCAAGGCCGTCGAGGCCATCGATGCGCAACTGGGGCGCATCTACAAAGCGATCCGTGAGAAGAACGGCAGTTGGCTCATCACTGCCGACCACGGCAATGCCGAGTTGATGGTGGACCCCGCCACCGGCGGCCCGCACACCGCGCACACCACCAATCCTGTGCCCCTTATCTACGTAAGCGAAGAGGCTGCCAGTTACCGGCTGCGCAACGATGGCGCGCTGCGCGACATTTCGCCCACGCTCTTGAACCTGCTCAACCTGGGCTTGCCCAAGGAGATGACGGGCGGCGACCTGCGGGTACCGATTGCCAAGTGAGCATTCTCGGGCTGCGCCGGAGGTTTGGGATTGCGGCTCCTCAAACGCGCATGGCTGTAGTCGCGGGTACAGGCAGTGGTGCGCCAAAGCGCTTTCGGTTCAATTTCTGGCATCGCAACATCGTGCAAGGCGGGCCTTTCTTAAGGAAGAGCTCACTGGGCCGCACGATTTCTCTAAAGAGCAGAATCGAAAACTCTGGAACGGTGCGCGCGGATGAAGCGCGGGTCTCGGAGGTTCTGTACGCCACAGGAGAGAGATGAAGGACGTGATCATTGCCAGGTGCGATTGAACCATTGAGGACGGGGCTTCGGACTGGAGCACCGGCTTCTGCCACTGATAGCCGGGCGGCACGGAGTGCTCCGGCAGATGTGCATCAATTGCTGCCGCAGCCAACACAATCAGTGGAGCCGATGGAAATCATCCTGCTCTATGGCTACCGCTCCAAGAATTTCCTATTGTGACCCGGATTGACGGACTGGCATCCCCGCACCGTTTTGAATGGCCGTTTGGGGGTATGGGGGGTCTACGGTAGGCTCTCCGCACCGTTGCGCCTTGCTGCGAACGGATCGAACGACACTCCCGGCGAGTTTGAGAGAACAAGCGCACGCAAAACAGGCAATTTGGGAGTCGGATTACCCCAAAATTACCCCAAACGCTGATTTGGAAGGGTGTCACTGAGGATGCCGATTGACTCTAAGCTGTTTAGAATCAATGGCGGGGACGACGGGGCTCGAACCCGCGACCTCTGCCGTGACAGGGCAGCGCTCTAACCAAACTGAGCTACGTCCCCAAGATTGCCGGTTCGACAACTCGGCTGGATTGTCCATGGAACGGGTCATCTTCGTGTTTCGCTCTCTTCCGCGCTGACACTGACAATGGCCCGATTTCACACCATCTTCGACACCGAGCTAACCGCGAAGTTACCCGGCTCCCAACGAATTTTAGTGTAGCAGATACAACGCCCTTGTGGTGGCGGTACGCGACCTTCAGGCCGTCATGCGGAATCCAACGTTCCGAGTTCCGCTCATTACAGAGTCTCTGCAATCGAGCGGCTCGGGCTTTTTGGCGGCCGGCGCACGGCCAGCCGCCGCTCGGCGCGACTCAGGATGGCCCGGTGGTAAAGACCAAGGTCCGCGGCATGGCCGGCTCACAATACCCCGCGAGGCTGGTGGCGTGTTGAAACTCGCCGGGTTGGCCGGACAGCAGGAAGATGGTCTGGAGGCTATCCTCAGAACCGCTGATGAATTACCTGCGCGTACCACAACACGGGCGCAGCCAGCAGCAGGGCGTCAATGCGGTCCAGCATTCCGCCGTGGCCAGGCAGCAGCGTTCCGGAGTCCTTCACTCCCGCTGAGCGCTTCAGCGCGGATTCGGCCAGATCGCCCACCTGTCCTGCCACATTCACCACCACCGCCAGCACCAGCCAGTACCAGATGTCTTGAGGATAGGAAAGCGCAGCCAGGTCCCTGGTTTGCAGCAGCGAGGCCAGCCCCAGCAACGCTCCGGCAGCCAGCAGGCCGGCGGCCAATGAAGCCGCCGCGCCTTCCCAGGTTTTCTTGGGGCTTAATGTAGGCGCCATCTTGCGGCGGCCCCAGGTACGCCCCACATAGAGCGCTGCAATGTCGCCCGCCCACAGCACGCAGAGCAGGAACGCCACCAGCGATGTCCCGTTCGGTCCGGCGTGCAGCGTGGTCAGGGCGATCAGCGCAAACCCCGTATAGAGCATGCAGAAGATCGAGGCCGCGGCGTCGGGCAGTATCTGTTCTACAGGCCTGAAGAAGGTGCAATACACGAGCAATCCCAGGCTCAGAACTCCGAAAAAGGCTGTGGTCAGGTCTGGCCATTCAAAGTTGACTCCAAAAAGCGCCACCAGCGCCACCGCCACGGCCAGCCGCGGCGGCTTTACGCCTCCGCGCTCCGCCAGGCCCATGAACTCCCAGCCCGCCAACATTGCCACCGCCGCCACGGCCACTGAGAACAGCCATTGCCACGGCGGTTCCAGAAACACCAGAGCCAGCACTACCGGAATCAAAACTACGGCCGTCAGTATGCGCTTCATTCAGGGTTGAGAATACACTGCCGGGCTTTCGAGATCGAACCAGGTGAGGAAAGGGAGCGGGGTAGCCAGAAACGTGTGGGCTTTAGCCCGACGCAAATCGAGCAAAACGAACGCCGGATTCACGGGGCGCGGAAAGACCCCTTCCGAACCGTGTTCTGTAAGGCGCCCTCTCGGTCTCGGGCCTCAAGTGCAACAAAAGAAAGACGAAGCTTGAGGATAATTTCGCTTCACTTATTGAAATCGCACCATCGTTAAAGTGGGCTTTTCTTAGGGAAAAGCTCACTTGAGCGCGCGGCTTCTCTGTAGAGCAGCATTGAAGACGCTGTAGCCCGTGAGTGAAGTGCCGATTTCGATTCGCGAGTCGTTTGGCGCATTTCCGTCGCCTCCTTCGCCCTTGGGTCGGCATTTTCCAGCACTTTCCGATATCCGCCAAAGGTCTCCGCGTTGATTTTCTACACAAAACGGTCAGAATGGCCGGTGACTTACGCCGCATCGCAGCTGGCAAGTCGCGGGACGAGTTGCGGGACGCCGCCGCCGGCTTCCTGTGGGCAGTCCGATTCCAATCGGCGCCGTCGCGTTGGTGGCGGCCGCAGGCGCCTTTCAGTGACCCCCGGCGTGCCCTGTCGCAGTAGCTGTCGTCTGAGCTAGACTCCTATCCATGCCGGTCCGGAAGTCCATCACGGAAGCGCGCGCGGCCCGCATGAGCCAGCCGAAAAAGCCCGGTCGCGGTCCGCTGGCACCAGAACGGATAGCCGCCATTCTCAAAGCTCTCGATGAAGCCTATCCCGATGCTGTCTGCGCGCTCGACCACCGCTCGCCCTGGGAACTGCTTGTCGCCACCATCCTTTCCGCACAGTGCACCGATGTGCGCGTGAATATGGTCACGCCCGAGCTCTTTCGGTGCTTTCCAGCCCCGGCCGCCATGGCCAAAGCAACCTTGCCGCAGCTCGAAGACCTCATCCGCACCACCGGCTTCTACCGCAACAAAGCCAAGTCCATCCAGGGCGCGGCCCGCAAGATTAGCGAGGAATTTAAGGGGCAAGTCCCGCAGACGCTCGCTGAGCTCACGACCATTCCCGGCGCGGCGCGCAAGACGGCCAACGTCGTTCTGGGTGTTTGCTTCGGCAAGGCGGAGGGAGTGGTTGTCGATACGCACGTCTTCCGCATCGCGCATCGCCTGGAGCTGGCCAAGGCCGCTACGGCCGAGAAAGTCGAGCAAGAATTGATGCAAGTTCTTCCGCAGGACCGGTGGATTAGCTTTTCGCACCAGATCATCTACCACGGCCGCCAGGTCTGCCTCGCGCGCAACCCCAGGTGCAGCCAGTGCAATCTGGAAACGCTCTGCCAGGCGAAGGACAAGACGTGGGAGTCGTAGCTGGCGTGGTACGTCCTTCAGAATACCCATCATCGTCTGGCATTGCAGGAAGGTTGAAAACCAGTCTCTTGCACTCTCTTGCGGGGGCTGGGACCACGGATCACACCGGCAGGCCCAGGCTCATGCCTGGGCCTGCCGTCTATCGCCCGCTGCGCGGGCGCGGCGCGAGCGGGATTCATAGCCTTCGAGGTTCGTGACACACTACTTGCGCATGCTGTGAGCTCCAGTGCTCGTTTGCCGTTACGAGCTCATCGGCGGAGTCATCAGGGCTTGCTGAATATCCCCCAGCATCGAGGAGTATTTGGCGATCTTAACCCAGTAGAGAATCCAAAGCGCCAGTGCAGCCAGCGATGCCAGTGTCCCCAGGACAGGGATAATGCTGCAGCATACACAGATACTCATGGCGAGGCCGACGGGCTGGCCCGGCAACGGCTCGAGATTTGGGATCCCTCGGCGCGCCATTTCGTTGCCCAGTGATTTGCCCAAGGCCATGACCACGAAGAAGTTCCAAATCAAGGTAAAGAGTGGAATCAAGCAGAGCCAAACCATGCCCGGCTCCATGGTTCGCGAAGCCGGGCTGCATTTGGCCAGTGCCTTTTGCAGTGTGAGCAGATAGAAGATGGCTGGAATCAGCAGCAACGCGCAAACAAATCCAACCACCGTCAGGTGCCAAGGCTGAAGTAGGTCGCCCATATTCAGTGCCTCGAAAATTGGGTCGCGTGAAGCTGGCAGGATTGTAGCCGAATCCCGCCGTGAAGTCTACGGAAGACCTTTCTGCCAGGGCCGACGCATCTAAATTCCCAGCAGTTTGAGCAGATAGTCATGGTCCCACCCGGCCTTGAGGCGTTTGCCTTTGATGCCTCGCTTTGATGTCTTTTCT
>JAJZNH010000106.1 GCA_021811745.1 Acidobacteriota bacterium | reverse complement strand
CCTCGGGCTCTGGATCGAGAAGGGGCTCGGGTTGATCATCGCCGGGTTCGAGCCTTCGCCGCTCGGCGCCGTGACCGCCTACACCCCGACCGTTCCCGAGATCTCGATCACGCTGGGCATCTACGCGTTCGGCCTGCTGCTCATCACGTTCCTGTACAAGATCGCCTTGTCGGTCAGGGGCGAGAGCGGCAGCACGGCGTTCGGCACGTTGACGCCCTTGCGCTCGAAGAGCTGGCCGCCGGTTTCGGCTATTCTCTCGGTCTTGGACCCCTTCCGGTGCGGCGCGTTCAGACCCGCGGCGAACGCCGCGAGGCGCACGGACTGGGGCGCAACCCGCGCATGCACGAGGTCCCGGAAGATATTGCTGTCACCCCGCGCATGTACCAGCAACTGGCTGCGCGCATCGAGGGCAAGCCGGAGGAGCGGATTCTGAGTTACCTCATGTTGCGCTCGCTGATGCAGGCGCGCTACTCCGAGACCAATGTGGGCCACTTCGCGCTGGCCGCGCCCACATACACGCATTTCACTTCGCCCATCCGCCGCTATCCTGACCTGATTGTGCATCGCATCGGCAAGGCGCTGTTGCGCGCCGGCGTGCGCGGCGATGGGACCTTTGCCCCCGGACGCCTCAACTCGCCGTGGTCGCATCCGAACGAGGGCGGTGCGTCTTGTCTCCGGCGCGATTCTGTTTTGGCGCCGCAGGCTGGATATGTTCCTTCCGCGAGGAAGCCCTCGGCTGTTATGCCGCCTATCCCCGAAGCCGAACTGGCCCGCATCGCCGAGGCCTCCAGCCGGTCCGAACGGCGCGCCGCCGATGCTGAGCGAGAGCTTGTTGAGTGGAAGAAGGTCCGCTTTATGCAGGATAAGGTGGGCGATGAGTTCGCCGCCCTGATCCTGAACCCTGCGCGATACGGTCTGTTTGTCGAACTGATCGACCTCTTTGTCGAGGGTCTGGTGCCCATCGACACACTGCGCGGCGACCGCTACGCATGGCGCGAGAACACGCATGAGATCGTGGGCGAGCGATCCGGCCACCGTTTCCGCGCCGGCGACCGGGTGCGGGTGATTTTGGATCGCGTCCTGGTCCAGGAACGTAAGCTGCAATTCGCGCTCGTCGACGAGGACCTGCCGCATACGGCCAAGAACGCCGCCAAGTCTTTGCCTAAGCCGAAGAAGGCCAAGCGCGCGATGGCCGCCACTTCTTCGTCCAGAGACAAGCGCAAGTTTCGCCGTCCGGGCAGGAAGCGATAATCGTCGCCGGATAGATTGGAACCCACCGAAAGCTGCGGAGCAAGAAATCCAGCAATTGTTTGAGGTGGATCCTTGCGCAACTCGTCGAGTGAGGGCATTTCTCCTTCAAGAGTAACCTGCGACAAGGGCGCGTAAAGGTGTGATTTCTGGATGAAATCAAAGTTTCAGACTGAAGACTTCGGGATACACCCGCAGCAGCAATGCTATCGCGCTGCACCGTGGATGTTTCTCAGCGTGAGTGATTTCAGTGCCCCAGCAATTTCGCCAGAAATCCTCTGTGAGGCTTTGAACTCTCATAAAGTTCGATCGGCTCGGGCTGGAGTGGTAACGGCTCGCCGTTGAATGCGGCGCGCGGATTGTGTATGCAAAGCCGGTCCGCGGTCTCCTGGCCAAAGCGCGCAACAAGGAACTTGTGGGCTTCTCCCATGGCAGGCGGCCGGCCCCTCAGGCTGTGGGCGTCGCTGGCGATGAAATGGACCCAATTCTTTTGAAGCAGCAAATTGGCCGTGGCTGCTGCTCGCTTGCCAAAGCGGCCCGTGATCGACGCCGCGGTGACTTGGATGAGACAGCCGTTTCGCAACCATTCGGCCATCCGTTCGGGCCTGGCCGATAGCTCCGGATTGCGCTCCGGGTGCGTGATGATGGGAACGATCGAACTGGTGTTGAATTGATACAGCCATTCTGAAATCAAGGAAGGGATCAAGGCGTTTGGAAACTCGATAAGCAGATACCGCTTGCGATTGATGGTGTATTTGTCCCGGCAGCGAAGCGCATCCATGATGTTTTCGTATGATAGGTGGAAGTCGCAACCCAGGCCGAGAGTTAGGCGCCCGCCAAGCCGCTCATTGAGGAGCGCCAACCGCTCCTGGTTGATCTCCGGCTGGAATGCAAATTCATGGTTCGCGTGGGGGGTGCAGACAATATGGGTGACGCCTTCGGCGATCGACATCTCGGCCAACTCCAATGACTCCTCGATGGTTTTTGGGCCGTCATCTAAATCGAAGAGCAGGTGGTAATGGATGTCAATCAAAGCTCTCTTTGTGCTCCTTGGCAGCGCCGGGGATCAGAAGTGAGGGCTGCGCATAAACCTCCCCATAGTCATTTTCGCAGCTGGAGCCAGGAAAGACAACGGGGACGCCGACTAATAAGACAATGTTATCTGCAGCCGCGCAGGCGGCAGAGTTGCGAGGTGAAAATCCAGGGCAATCGCATTTGGACTTGGAAATATGCATCGCGGCGGCTTTGAGAGGGCATAGCTTTTGCCGTGCTCCCAGGATCAGAAGAATTCGATGGGCCTGAGTTCCTGGCTGCAATTTTCTTCTTTCAGGGTACTAGCTGAGCCGGCCGTGGAAATTCGGACAGCGGGATGAGTGGAAGGATTGTTCCTCAGCGAGCCATTAAGATGGCAGAAACGAGGAGCAACGATGGCACGACCTCCACGCCGGAATCACACCGCGGCTTTCAAGGCGAAGGTAGCTTTGGCCGCCCTTAAGGGAGACAAGACCCTGGCTGAGCTGGCCGAACAGTTCGATGTTCACCCCACCAGATCACCGACTGGAAGACGCGGCTCGCAGAAAGCGCGGCAACTGTCTTCGGCGAAGAGAGAGCCGAGGAGCAAGCCAGGGTGGATGTAACCCGGATGCAGGCCAAGATCGGCGAGTTGGCATTAGCCAGCGTGTTTGGCAACGATTCCGATGTGGGAGCGATCACGGCCGCCGTCTATGAGCAAGCGCGATTTCGGCTCACGTTTCCAGATGGGGAGATGCAAGAGATCTGTCTGGGTGAAGGGGTCATCTGCAGTCGCGGAAGCATAGGCATTCCCGGCTGGAAACATTCTGTCCGGCATATGATCGCGCTTTCGGAAGAACTGAGAGGAATGAAGTCGCTGTCGCGGACCTTTGTGCTGCGGCCCGAGCCGAACGAGGTGTGGGCGGCACTGGTGCATCGGTTTGGCCTGCCTGGATTACCGGAATGGGCTGAATCCATGACGAGGATTCTGGAGAAAGAGAAGCGGATCGTGCCAGTGGACAGCATCGGGTGTTCGGCGGTCGTTATCTCTGCGGCATGCGAAGAATTATTGGAGTGGCTGGGCGATGGCGTTGGCCGAGGGGAGCTCTCATTCGCAGAGGCCAATGGTCCCATTCGCTGGTTCAATGGGACGACGCTGGTGGAGGCTTTGCAAACTGAGTTGGGGTTGATGCAGCGGGCGGCATGACCATCGAAGACGCACTAGCTGGGTCAAAGAATTGCTCGGCCTTAGTGATTTCCGCACCGTGCAGCTTCATTCTGGCGATATAGGGCATGGCTTATTCATAGCGGAGAGCTTCGGCCGGTGGGACGGCGATCGCGTTCCGGGCGGGCAACAGGCATGCGAGGAGTGCACTGAGAGCGAGCAGAGCGGCAGCCGCGAACAGACTATCGGCGGCAAAAGCGTTTTGCATCCAGTGGGCGAGAATGGTGCCGAGGAAGCTGTCAACAGCAAGACCCACGAGAATGCCCGCGGATGCGCTGACCAGGGCGACACGTGCGGCGGCCCACAGAACGTGAGGACGCGGCGCGCCTAACGCTAGACGAATGCCAAACTCCGAGGTGCGCTGCGCGACGCTGTAAGCGACGACGCTGAAGATGCCGACGAGCGCGAGCCCGAGCGCCATAGCGGAGAAGATCGCAAACAAAATAGAGAAGAGTCGCTGGCGGGTGTACTGTGCGTCCTTCTCGATGGCTTCATTAAGGGTGAAGGTGCGGTTATATCCGTCCGTGGAGATCTGCTGGTCGGAAGCGACCGATGCGATAGCGGTCCGAATGGAATGGAGCCAGCGAAGCGGATCGGCCTGGGTGCGGACAAAGAACTGCACGTACGGCTGCATCACGGCCGTGTACGGAACATAGATCGCGGGTGCGACGGGGCGATCGATGCCGTCGTTTCGCGCATCGCCGACGACTCCGACAATCTGACGCCATCCAGCGCTCTGCGCAGAGGCGATCTGGTAGCGATTCCTGCTGGTGAGGACGGGAATGCGTACCTGCCGGCCCACGGCACCGGAGACAGAGAGATAGCGCGCCGCAAATGCGTGATTGACGACGGCAATGAAGTCTCCGCGAGCGTCTTCATCCGCATTCCATAGGCGCCCCCGCAGCAGAGGAATATGTAGGACCGAGAAATAGCGCTCGCCGACTAGTATCACGCGCGCCTGCGGTGGTTGGCTATCGCCGGTTCCCTCGATCTCGAAGGTGTCTGCCGGGTCAATATCGGGGGGCATGGCATCGTTGCCGACAGCGACGGTGGAGACGCCGGGCACGGCTGCGATCTTGTCGCGGATCTGCTCGATATACGAGGTGCGCGCTGCGCGTGATTGAATGTGGCTCCACTCGCTCGGGTCGTGGGCGTGAAGCATCATGCCGACCTTTATGACATTCGCCGCATCGTAACCCAGAGGCGTCTGCCCGAGCCGGAGAAAGCTGTGGATGGCCGTGCCTGCCGTGGCCATCAGAAGAAGCGTGAGCGCAACCTGTGCGGCAATCAGAACGCTCCAACGATGCCTGGCGGGAGCGGCGACGACGCCAATGTGGCGGCCGGGAAGCATCCGCGCGGAATCGCGATGCGAGAGACGCAAGGCGGGAACAAGGCCGAAGAGGATGCCGCAGAGCAACGCGAGCGCGAAGGAAAAAGCGAGGATCGGGAGGTTGACTCGGATAACAGATTCGGCAGGAAAGGAATCCGGGGACAGCAGCAGGGGAAGCCTCGCCAGCCAATACGACGCTGCCACGCCAAGGGCGGCACCAGTCGAAGAGATAACGACGGCCTCGATGAGCAACTGGCGCACGATACGCCAGCGGCTGGCGCCGACTGCCGATCGAATGGCGAGCTCATGCAGGCGCGTGCGGCCACGGGCCAGCATGAGGATGGAGCAGTTGGCACAACCGATGATCAGCAGGAGCACAACACCGGCGAGCAGGAGCGTGAGTGTGCGGCGGCGGCGGCCAAGGTTACGTGGGGCTTGAGCTTAATCCACGGCGCGTAGGACACGGAAGGAATGTTCGCAAGGTCCCGCATCTGACTGGCCGGTAGATAAACATCGCCCACACCGGTCATGTCACTGAATGCGAAGCTGCGCGGCATGACCCCGATGATGGTCCACGGGGCGTGATCGATTTCCAGCGTCCGCCCAATCACGTGGGGATCGCCGCCGAAGTGGCTCTTCCAGAAACGGTAGTTAAGAACAACGACAGAGTGGCCTGCATCGGAAGGCTCGATGGTCCGGCCGAGAAGCGGACGCACACCAAAAAAACTGCCTGCGTTCTCTGTGAGGTAAACGCCCCAGATGTCTTCCGGCAACCCGTCGCCGGTGACCTCCATGTGCCCATTGTTAAAGCCAAGCACCGACTCGACCGGAGCTGCATGTCGCATTTCATCCAACTGGGCCTTGTTCAGGGTGAACCACTCATACCCGTCAGGATGTTGCTGATCGACGAGGATGGGGTTCATGATGCGGTCGGCGCCGGCGTAGGGGAACGGGTGCAGGAGTACGGCGTAGATCAGCGAGAACATTGCTGTAGTCGCGCCGATGCCGAGCGCGAGCGACAGCACGGCGATCGCGGCGAAACCAGGGTTGCGGCGCAGAGCGCGGAAGCCGTAGCGGATGTCGCCACCCATCTCATCGAACGGGCGCAGGCCAACGGCGGCGCGGTAAGTCTCGTTTTGGGCGTCCGGCTGGCCCAGGTCGATCCGAGCTTTGCGGCGCGCTTCCCCCTCTGAGAGGCCCTGGCGCATTAAATCTTCTTGGTAGGCATCGAGAGTAGAACGAAACTCGTCCTCGACGTCGCTGTGAGTACGTGGCAAGAGAAGCCGCCAAAGCTTGCGTATTTCAGAGGGCGAACTCATATCTCGCCCGCTTTCTTTTCCAGAATGGCAGCGACGACAGCCGTCATGTCCGTCCACTTGGTGGTTTCCGCCTTAAGCTGGCGCTTGCCTGCGGTGGTGAGCGAGTAGAAGCGGGCGCGGCGATTGTTCTCCGACGCACCCCACTCGCCTTTGAGCCAGCCCCGCCGCTCGAGACGATAAATGGCGATGTAGAAAGAGCCCTGCAGGATCTCGATGCGCTCGCCGGAGACCTGCTGGATACGCAGCAGGATGCCGTAGCCATGCAGCGGTCCCAGCGAAACCGCCTTCAGGATAAGCATCTCCAGCGTGCCCTGCGGAAGTTCAACGGGTTTCGCCAAGGGGTTTACTCCTATCTGGGAAAGGAGA
>JAJZNH010000936.1 GCA_021811745.1 Acidobacteriota bacterium | reverse complement strand
TATTGAGCAGTTCCAGGCGCTCGATGACGCTCGGGGTTTCGAGCATCTGCTGTTTGTCCAGGGTGGTCAGGAACGGCAGCGACGAGGCGACAAAATCCACCAGCCGCGCCGGCTCTTCGATGTTGGCGGCAATGGCGCGCAGCTCGTCGGACAGGGTCGGCGACTCCGCCACGATCTGCTGAAACTGCGCCACCACGTTGCGCATCAGCGCTTCAAACCCGGGCGTCGCCGGGGTCGGCTCGATCTCGCCGAGCAGCTCCACCTCCGCCACCATGAACGGCTCCGACTGGGAAAAGTTGGTCAGCCGCACCCGGCTCACGCCCTCGGTAAACACGAACCGGCTCTGGTTGGGCATGCGCACCACCTTGTGCACCGTGGCCAGGGTCCCCACAGTGTGCAGGTCATCGGGCTTGGGAGCATCCAGGCGCGGATCGATCTGGGCGGCCACCACGATGGTGCGCTCCTCGCCCAGCGACTCGATCAACTGAATCGAACTCTCCCGCCCCACCGTCAGCGGCAGCACCGCGTGGGGAAACAAAACCGTATCGCGCACGGGAAGAACAGGAATCCTGCGGGACTCGGGCTGCGTACCCGCCCCGGTGGATTCCGGGGAATTTGGATTGGAAGGCCGGTTAATCATTGAGTGTCCTTTTGTCAGATTTCATTCTCTTAGATAGCTAAGACCTCCACGAAGTTTCAGATTCTACCATGGCCCGTTTCTGTATCTGGGAAGTGTTTCCGTTGCCGTGGAGGCTTGCTGCCGATGCGTATTCCGGATCCCACCGGCCATCCACCCCGCAATCTGTACAGATGAGATGCGGACGCGGAACGAGCGGCGCACCCAGGTTTCGCTTGCCAGATGGCCGGTTGCAGACGTGCACCCCGCGCATGCAGGTGCGAGGACAAACCCGATGAGCCGGCCGGGAGCACACGCACCGTCTCGCCCCTGAAGCTGTGTATCGGCGGAAATCCTCTGGAAGGTGAGCGGTCAATCGCAGAAAGCGGGCGACTCGATCCGCGAGGCCGCCCCTCGGGAGAGCCATAGGCCACGGTGCAGCGTGGTGTTCAGGCTGTACCCCTCGAACCACGCGACGTATTCCCCATCCGGGAGGTCTGCGGGAGCCCCCACCACCGAACAATCTGTATAGGTGAAGAAACGCGGTAGTTCGGTGCCCGGATCGGCGGGAATCGAGAGGCGGCGGGCAAGAATTTCACATTCGGCCTCGTGGCCCATGCCCTTGACCGACCCATGCAACAGTACGACAGTTCCGAGTTTCACCGGGATCCCTTTGAATCCTGCGCTTCTTGATCCCGCAGAATAGGATGATCTCCGGTTAGGATGCGCGAGGTTCTCGGATCGGCTGCCTGACTCCGTCACAAATAAATACCGGCGGGGAAAATTCATCCCGGAAGGTTTTCCAGGCGCAGCAACGCGCCTGGTCCCGCCGGACCGAAAAAGCGGCCCGGTGAAGTTCAGCGAGGCCCCTTCGAATCAACTGCACGAAGTGGGTCAACGCGTGCGGGCGCCACTGCTGTCGGCCTTGATGGCCGACTCGATGTGCTCCCAGATCGCCTCGGGAGGCTCAACGACGGATAAGAGGTTGCGCGCGGCCTCGGCGATCGTCTCCAGATCGGCAAGCAACGCGCGGCACAACTCGCACTCTTTGAGGTGGGGATGATTCGACAGATCCGCACCCGAGCCGATCAGCTCGGGCAAATGGGCCTGAAACTCGGCGCAGCTCTGTTTATCCGGTTGCGTGCTCATGGCTGCGCCTCCTGGGGAAGATGCTTGCGCAAGGCGTCGCGCAATTTCAAGCGCGCCTTGTGGAGTTGCGATTTGCTGTTTCCGATGGAGCAATCCAGCATGGCGGCAATTTCATTATGCTCAAATCCCTCTACGTCGTGAAGGATGAAAATAAGGCGGTAGCCGGCCGGCAGGTCGGCTACCGCGCGCTCCAGGGCCAGCCTGTCGATGGCGCCGGTGAGCGCCAGGTCGGGCGCGCCGAAGCTGCGGCCCGGCCCTTCCTCGGGGGTTGGCTCCATCGCCTCGTCCAGGGAGATGAGCGACAGGCCTTTCTTGCGTAACTGCATCAGGACCACATTGATGGCCAGCCGGTGCAGCCAGGTGGAGAAGGCCGAGTCGCCGCGAAAAGTGGCGATTTTGCGGTGCAGTTGCAAAAAAGCTTCCTGGGTGAGGTCTTCGGCTTCAGCGATATTCCCCACCATGCGCAGACACAGGGAGTAAATCCGCCGCTTGTGGAGCGCGTAGAGCTGGGCGAAAGCATGATGATCGCCAGCCTGAGCACGCGTCAGGACGTCGGCTTCGGCGGGATTGGGCGTGGCGGCGGGCGAATACGAAGGGCGGCTCGGCTTGGCCGGGCTTTCCGTCCCTTGGCGATGGTTCGAGTCGATTGAACCCGGCTGCTGCGTGGGGGATGTCGAACGGGGCATGCACTTCCTTTGGCAATTCCAGGGTCACTCGACCCGTTTGTGATTGTCGATGGCCGACGTCCCAGGGGCCGGCGCCGATTTCCATTGGGCTGGGGTTCCGCTCGAACCGGAACCGTTTGTGGACGCTCACAGAAGAACTTTAACCGCCGGGCTGGCGGCAGGAACCCCGGTTTTGTGATCCGGAATTTCGGTTTTCGGCGATGGAGAAAACCCAGGCGGATGGCGCAGCCGCCCGCCCCTATTCTCGTTAGTATAAGAAGAAGCGATTTAAGTTGCCGGGAACGCGCAAGAATTTGCACAGCGCGTGATAAATTTCACGCTTTTGAGTCCGTTCGGCCCTCCCGGGGGTTGAAGAGAGCGGTTTTTCCCGGGTTCTCGGGGAGAGATGGTGTTGCGAAAAAGGGCGACGTTCAGACGCGGCGACCGGTTCTGCCCGCGGCAGCCGTTCTCAGTCCCCGGGGAGCGAGGTCTGTCCCTTCGCCGGCGAGATCTCTTCGCACGCCTCTTTTCGGCCGCGAGGCGAACATGGGCATCCACTGTCATCTCTTCGCTCCTTCTCGCCGGGACCCTGTGCGGGTGGGTCCAGCAGCCGGCGGATGCAGCGCAAAACTCTCTCTCTCCCCATCTGCCGACGATCACCCTGGCTCCAGCGGCAGCGCCAACCGGCCGCCCCGCAAAACCCGGCGTTCCGGCCAAAACCGGCAATCCGGCGAAGGCCGGCCACACGCCGATGGAGCCAACGGACATTGCGCTACCCGCGGGTCCCATCCCCGGACCGCTGTTCAACGGGCTGCCGATCCGCCGCGTGGTGTTTGAGGGCGTGCTCGCAACCCGCCTCAAGCCCTATGCCGGCCAGATCCAGGACGCGGTGGGCCAGCCTCTCCATTCCGACTTTTTGCGGGACAGCCTGCGCCGCCTCTACGCCACCGGCCTTTATGACACGATCGAAGTTGCCGGGGAGCGCGAGGCCGGAGGCGTAGCGCTGATCTTCCGGGGCCAGCCCAGGATGTTCATCGGCATCGTGGGCGTGGATGGGGCCAAGGGAGCCACAGTGAACACGCAGTTGGAAAGAGCGGCAGAGCTAACGCCGGGAACCCATTTCACCCAGGCGAAGCTGGCACAGGCCCTTGAGCAGATGCGACAGACGCTGGCTGCCAACGGCTATCACCAGCCGGTCATCCAGGACACGGTGACGCTGCGCCCCGGCGAGCAGCTCGCCGATATCGTGTTCCACGTTGTTTCCGGCCCGCGAGCCCGTATCGGCAAGGTGGAAGTTGCAGGCGATTCGGGCATGGCCGTGGAGAAGTTCCGTCGCCATGCCCACCTGCGCACCGGCGCGCACGTGGACCACGACACCGTCAACCGCGCGCTCGACGGCGTCCTCAAGCACTACCAGAAGCAGGAGCGCCTGGAAGCCGACGTCAAGCTGGAGAGCCAGGACTACGTGGCCGCGAGCCGTACCGTGAACTACCGCTTCAGCGCCAATCCCGGCCCGGTGGTTCATGTCGAGGTCGAGGGGGCCAGTCTCAGCGATGAGCGGGTGCGGCGCATGATTCCCATCTACGAGGAAGGCGCCGTCGACGAGGACTTGCTCAACGAGGGCAACCGGCGCCTGCGCGATTACTACCAGCGCCTCGGCCACTTCGACGTGAAGGTGACACACCGGGAAGAACAGGGCGAAGCCGGCGCGCTCCGGATCCTCTACACCGTTCATCTTGGTCCAAGCCGCCGCGTCGAGCGGGTGCGGGTTGCCGGCAACCGCTACTTTGATTCCGCCACCTTGAAGGACCTGCTCAGCGTCCACGCCGCCGGCCCCCTGGACCGGCACGGCGCCTATAGCCAGGCCCTGGTCGCGGCGGATGTCAGCGCGCTCGAGGCAGTCTACCGCAACAACGGCTTTTCGCAGATTAAGGTCACGCCCTTAACCAGCCCCTCATCGTCCGCCGCCTCCACCCCAGGAGCCGACCCGCCCGGCCGCGGCCGCACCCGAGGGCTCGAGGTCACCTACCAAATCGACGAAGGACCGCAGATGCGCGTCGGTACAGTCGAAATCGAAGGCAATGCGCATCTCGGCACCGGCCTGCTGACCCCGCTGCTGAATACCGAGTCCGGTCAGTTGCTGTCGCCGCGCAACCTGGCCGGCGACCGTGATGCCCTTCTGACCACGTACCTGAGCCGCGGCTTCAACCAGGTCGCGGTCGACGTTGCGCAGCAGCCGCAGCCCGGCAATCCAAATCTCGTCGACGTAACCTTCCGGATTCACGAGGGCGAGCAGGTGTTCGTGCGCGACGTGCTGCTCACCGGAATCCACTACACGCGCATGCAGACCGTGGCTTCTGCCATCACCCTCCACGCCGACGAGCCGCTCAGCCAGGCCTCGCTGCTCGACACGCAGCGCAATCTTTACGAATTCGCCCTCTTCAACGAGGTCAACACCTCGGTAATCAATCCCGACGGCGCCGAGCCCTACAAAACCGTGCTGATCCACGCCATCGAGGCACGGCGCTGGGCGCTGACCTACGGCTTCGGTTTCGAGGCCCAGACCGGCCAGCCGGAAAACAATTGCGCGGGCGCGTTTGCCGGCGGGGTGGCCTGCAATCCCAACGGCAAAACCGGCGTCAGCCCGCGCGTCATCGCCGACATCACCCGCAACAATCTCTTCGGTCGCGAGCAGTCCGCTTCGTTCACAGCCACCTACGGCCTCCTCGAGCAGCGCATCCAGCTCCTCTACCAGATCCCCCACTTCGAGGGCTTCCGCAACTTCGGGCTGAACATCTCCGGCGGCTACGCCAACAGCCAGGACGTCACCACCTACGTCGCATCGCGCCTCGACAGCTCCTTCCGCTGGTCGCAGAGCTTCGATCCCGGCGCCGTCCTGTCCCCGGCCAATACCATCGTTTACGAGTACAACTTCCGCCGCGTAAAAGTCGCTGCCGGCAGCTTGCAGGTCTATCCCGGCGCCATCGCCGAGCTGGCTACCGCGGTGCGCGTGGCTGGCCCGTCGTTCACCTGGATTCGCGACACCCGCGACTCGGCGATGGATGCGCATAGCGGCACCTACACCTCGTTCCAGGAGTTCCTTTCCGAAAGCCACTTCGGGGCCGAAGCCGAGTTCAACCGCATCGATGTCTCCAACGCCAGCTACTACGGTTTCGATAAGGACCGGATCGTACTTGCCCGCAATACCCGCTACGGCCAGGTGCGGTCCTTCGGCTCGGGATTCAGCGAACTGATCCCGCTGCCCGAGCGGCTGTATGCGGGCGGGCCGATCTCGCTGCGCGGCTTCAGCGTGAACGCGGCGGGGCCGCGCGATCCCGAGACCGGCTACCCGATCGGCGGGGCGGGCGCGCTGATCAACAGCACCGAGCTGCGCCTGCCGCCGCCGACGCTGCCATGGCTGGGCAACTCGGTCAGTTTCGTGCTGTTTCACGATATGGGCAATGTGTTCACCAATGCAGGCGACGCCTGGGAAAGCGCACTCCGGTTTCATCAGCCGAACCAGGACGCGTGCAAGGTGCTGACGCCGGGCAGCGCGACGAATCCCCCCACACCCACCGGGCCGTCCACCTCCACGGGCGTGCAAGGAAAGTGTGACTTCAACTACTTCTCGCACGCACCCGGCATCGGGCTGCGCTACCATACGCCGGTGGGCCCGATCCGCTTCGATTTCAGCTATAACCTGAACCCGCCCATTTACCCGGTGAACATCGATTATTCGATCGGTTCTTCGACCAGCAATCCGAACGGCCCGTATTCGGATCCGCATCTCGGCGAGGCGCCGCACTTCAACTTCTTCTTCAGCCTGGGGCAGACGTTCTGATGAAGCCCATCCCGCCAATCCGGAGCAAGGTCCGTAACCCTTTCCCGGGCGGGATTGCGATCCTTGCCGTCGCCCTTTTGTTGCTCGCCGCGGCGGCCGCTGCCCCAGCCCAGGCGCCCGTCGTCCTGGACCACGTGGTCGCCGTCGTCAACCAGCGTGCCATCCTGGCCAGCGATCTCGATGACGAGATTCGCCTCTCCATTCTCGATGCCGCGCGCGCCGGCGAAGGACCTCTCA
>JAJZNH010000611.1 GCA_021811745.1 Acidobacteriota bacterium | reverse complement strand
TCGTGGAGCAGTGACAAAAGTCGCTGGCGAACAACGGACGGATGCATTACTGAATGGAATTTATCCGTCCGCTTGATCGAATAGACTCGCCCAGGCAGCAACTTCAAACGGCTTTCGTGGCTGGGCGGACGACGCTTGCATGCATATCGTGATTGCCGGATTTCCCACAACGTCTGCGGCGCAACAGTGGGCGAAATTTCGGATCCTCACAACCCTGCGCAGGTCCAGTCCACCACAGAAGATTGGCAACGGGTGCTTTCAGGAGATCCATCCTGAACTCCTGAACCAGGCATTTTCTACTTCGCGGAAGCTGGCCTGTTGGTAGTCCGTCCGATGGCCTCGGCCGGGACGACATTTCGTGTTCGACTCAAGAATATAAATATCGGACAGTGCCGGACTTTGTTGAGTTTCGATCCCAACTGAAGACGCAATACACTGAATAGTTTCGCGCAGCACGGCGATATGCGCATAATAGAGCCGAATGTGGGCTGCTCGATTCCCCATCATTAGGAATCTGCAAAGGAACCTGCGTCTATCCGCCACTCATTGCTAAGGGCGACCGGATCGAATAAAACCCCCGAGGCACCATCTGTTGGCTGAGACGATGCGTGCACGCAGAGCGCAAATGATTGAGAACTACAACTGGCGCGAGGTCCTGGCCGAATACCTTCATGCCCTTGCAGATTGGCTGCCCGCGCATCATTGGGATCGCTGATGGAAGATACCGGAGGCCGGCTTGCCGGAGGGTGATTCGGTCTTGAACCAGAGAGAGTGCGGTTCGTCGGAGGGGCTCGCACTGAATCCCGCCAATTCCGCCCAATTCCGCCTTATTCGACCGCCTTATTTCGCCTTGGTACGGTTCGCCGCAGTCGCTGGTAGCAAGAGCCTGAAAAATCGGGCGTTGTCGATCCATAAGATTCCGGATAATGCGAAAGGGGTGCCACAAATCCGCTCGGCAGGCTGCTCCGGCAGGGACTGAGTTTTTGAAGTAAGAGGCCAACCTGTCAACCGATGATCTTGATGTTTGCCGATTGGGCGACCGCGAACACTTTGACGAATCCCGTTCCCGAATCGATGTCAATGGGGCCGGACTTTACGATCAGAGCTCCAGGAGCGCAGCGGTCTCCAAAGAGCATGTAGGCATGACCGGTCCCACCGAGCCGCGGACGCCAGCAAAGTCCTTGGAGAGCAGGCAGGCTTGCATGCAGGTAGCCAGCCCATGTGCGGGTGTTTTTATATTGGCGGGGCGGAGTATGAATCAGTTCGCCTTCGTTCAATGAGGCACGGCGACCTGCGACCGCAATCTGCCGGAGTTGGGGGTTCACAAGTTCAAGCACAACAATGTTGTCGTTAACCTTAAGCTCGCTGTAGCACGATTCTTTGAGCCCTATTCTGGGAAAGGTCGGAGATGGAACGTGCTTCACCCCGTGAAAGATGCTTTCAAGCGCAGCCGCACTCAGATTATCGGCAGCGTACAGGGTTGGCACATTGGCTGCCGGGGCTCCGGGGAATGGATTGAATCGCGCCCCGTCCTCTTCGATATCGATGCGCTTGTTTGTGTTTGGGTTATAAATGTCCCCTGCGCGAGCCTTGCTATGAAAGCGCATCAGCACCGTACCGGCCTTCAAAATCGAGGTCTGGACGATGAGCGCCGGATTGGCTGCTGCTGGAGCGGGTGGACAGTTAATAGGCATCGGCAGGATTGGCGGCGGCCCGGGCAAGCGAGAGAACCCGCTCCGGATCCGTCTTGAGCAATTCCAGAGGCTTCCGGCCGCCGATGTTCGCATTCGAAGTGGCAAAGAAATACGCGAAGTCCCATCCGTTCGCATAGCTGGGATATGCCTGAATCGCTTGGCCGATTATAGGCAACGGCTCGCCGTTCTGAAACTGGAAGCGCGGGTACCATAGTTGGCCCTTATATTTCACCGCGAAAATCTTCTTCTCCTGGGCCCAGCGTGAGGCCAGTGCTGCGCGGTTCTTCGCCGTGCTCGTGCTTTGGTCCGCAACTTCCTTTGCTGTCCAGCTTGGATACTTCTTCATGAAATGGCTTCGCCATTCCACGGTGTCGCGGCTGATGGTTTCCTGAGCCGAAATCTCATTGGAAGATGACTTGACGAAGTCTTCCCATCCGAGTAACGGTTCATCGCTCTTTTGCTCGGTTTCCTCCACCTGCATGACCAGTGGCATATTTTGGAAACGCTCAGGAAGGTGAGGAAGTCTGAGATCGTCGAGCAACAATGTGTCGAGATTTGTCGTATTGATGTAGACGCCAGGCGATGGCTTCGCTTCTTTTTTCAGGGCGCTCACTGCGGCTGTGCCAGCGAAGACCTTTACGACGAAGCGAACGTCGCCGTGTTGGAGCACGCCGATTCCGTGTTGACTGTCCGCTCCAACTCCAACGGCTCCGACTTCCATCTTCTTGAGAGCGGTCCATCCCTTGAGATAGGCTCGGACGAACCTGCCGGTCGCGCTGAGAATGTTCGGCGCCGGCCCTTTCTTCGCCGCACGGTAGACGACGACACCGTACGCCGCGTTGGATTCAGGATTCTCAGATGAAGCCGCGGCAACGAGTTTATCCATTGCATGGCGGACGTCGAGCGCATGGATCCCCGAAGGTTCAAGGAGAGCTGCATGGGACGTGACATATTCGGACATGGTGGCACCTTCCGTGATTATCATGATACTCATGATCTTAATGATTTTCAAGAGATGCCTTAGGTCACTTACATAAGGGATTTGGGCTGACTCCACACGATCAGCCCGGTGGCCCGCTTAGGGTAAATTTGGCAGCATTTTGGCAGCAAATAACGCCGATTAGGCCGTTTTTGCCGGTTCTGCCGGTTTGTAAGTGCTGTGCCGTCTATAACTTGCGTTTGAACCCACTCCATGGCATGGAAGAGGTCGTCGGTTCGATCCCGACCAGGTCCACCAATCTAATCAATAATTTAGCTAGGGCGAACGGTCACAGACGGTTGATTTGTGTCATGGTTTGTGTCATAACCCTCAATTCCTGTGCTCTTGGCAAGGGTTTCAAGGGCCGCGCGTTTGGCTTCCATTCGGACGTGACTATACCGCTCCAGCATCCGGCGGCTGACGTGTCCGGCAATCGCCATGATGGTTGAGTCTGACGCGCCGCTCTCGGCAAGTGACGTGATCGCACAGTGCCGCAGATCGTGAAACCGGAAGCCGGGCAGCCCCGCCTTTTTCGTTAGCGTCCGCCAAGCTGACCGCCAACTATTCAGATGCCGCGAGGGATCGAAGCCGGTCACGTTGTAATCCACGACTGTCTGGCCGCTGAAAGTGAATTTGGGTTTGAATGCGGCAAAAACGTAGTGGGCCGGTTCCACGGGTTTGAACGATTCCGCCCGCGCCCGCAGCCGCGCCAAGGCGGAACAGGCAACCGTGGTCAAGGGTACGATGCGCTCCCCGGCAGCCGTCTTGCTCTTGCGGATGGTGAGCGTCTTTGCGAACAGGTCCACGTCCGCCCATTGCAGCCCTTTCAACTCGCAACCCCGCGCGGTCGTATTCAGGCAGAGGATGGCCGCAAGGTAGGCCGTTTCCCACTCCGGACGCATCACAGCCGTTTTGAGCAGCCGTTGCTGCTCATCCTCAGTCAATGCCCGCCCGATGGTGCCCGGCTCTTTCAAGGGGCGTATATCGTCAGCAACCCTTGCCCAAAGCCGCGCCCGCTTCAGAACGCGCCGCAGAATGCCTAGTTCCGCATTCAGGGTTGCCGGTCCCACTCCCTGCTCTGCCCGCCATGCCCGGTATTCAATGATTCGCTTGGCTGTGATCGCCTTCAGTGGTTCCTGTTTGAAGTAGGCCCGCAGTTGCACCAGCAGTTGCTTTTCCTTGGCGCGGCTGGCCGGGGCCAACTCCAGCTTGCGAGCAGTCTGGTAATCGTCTGCCGCATCCCCGAACGGTTGACGCGCCAGAGACGTTGAGGTCTGGTGCAACTTGCCCGCCTGCGCGTCTGCTATCAGTTCCTTCTCTTTGTTTTGGGCTTCTCGCCAGTCCGTTGTCTCAAGGCTCTGCCGGAATCGTTGCCCGTTGACAACGAAATGACAGTGCCACGTTTTACCGCGTTTCTTGAGTGCCATTGTTTCCCCCTTTCTCTTTATTGCGTTGCTGAGACTTCTTCGCGTTGCGGAAGCGCTTGACGCGATGCGCTTCCCTGTGGGCGACGGTGCAGTAATCTTGGTTGGGTCGAAGTTGTTCAAAGCGCTCCCCGCATTTTGGACAAATCCGGTAGCGTGTCCGGCCGAGAAAGAATGTGTGGACATAGAGCGCCGATACATGATCGCTGCAATAGATTGCCGGCCTGAATTCTTTGCCGTCCCACCAGAGAACGAGCTCGGTTTCCAGCGGACCACTGACACGCTGCGAAACTTCGTAGGAAAGTAATCTGAACGGATCAGATTTTGCCCTTGGACCGGGACGTAAACCCTCGAAGTGTTTTATAGCCTCCTCGGGCGAGAGCCCCGACCGCTGCGCAAGAACTTCAGCAAATTGTCGGTCTATCTCAGGGTCTTTTGACACGTAAGGTGGATCCTCGTCTTCCCGTAAACGATAGAACCGCTCCAGTCGTGCCCTCGCAGCTTCTATCTGCAATGCGTCTCTCGATTCCAGTGCACCCCTCAAAGCTAAGAGCGCGTCAAAGAGTTTCCCTTCTTTACCGTTGATTCTCTTTATTGCTCGCTGGCGGTCATCTTTGGTGAAGATGCGAACAGGCTTGGGCGGTCCAAACTCAACGCCGAAAGTTGCTTCACCTGCCGCTTCCGCTCGACTGGCGGGAATCAGGATGTCGAAGCTTTCTTTGTTGATAACGGTTTTGTTACGGTCACGTATCACGGAAATACTGTAACTGCTACTACTGATGCTGTCAAGGAGGAAACACCATGGCAAAGCATGAAATCACCGTTTCCGAGGCTGCTCGCAGGCTCGGTGTGTCTCTGAATCACCTCTACTCGCTCGTATGGGCGAACAAGCTCAGTGCCCGGAAGGTTAATAGGCAGTGGCGAATTTCGGCAGAAGCAGTGGAAGCTCGCCGGATAGCAAAGGGGGAATGATGGCCGACGCAATTCCTCGACTCTTGACTCTATCGGAAGTGGCGGACCTGCTCAGGCTCAGTCCGCACACAATCCGTAGCTTTGTGCGAAAGAACAAACTGCATCCAACGCGGATTTGTCGCCGGCTGCTTTTCAGCCAGCCCGATGTCGAACGATTCATAAAGAACGGTACTGACCGTGAGGCCGCGTAGAATGGCGCACGGTGAGATTCACTCGACCCCGCGTAATAGTGACTGCGACGAAGCAGGCAGCATTGTCGATGCTCGTTCGGCGGCTCTTGCCTACACAGCGCGCGGTTGGCCCGTGATCCCGCTTCACACGCCTACAGCGCGCGGCTGCTCTTGCGGGCGGACGGAGTGTGCGAATCCCGGCAAACATCCGCGGACTGCGCACGGGCTCAAAGATGCCACACGCGATCCTGCCACTATCCACGAATGGTGGGACCGATGGCCGGATGCCAATATCGGCATCGTGACCGGGGCGGAGAGTGGCATCTTTGTCCTTGACGTGGACGGCGCGCGAGGCAAAGAATCGCTGATCGAATTCGCGCAGCGCGGCTGTCATCTGCCGGATACCTATACAGTCCGAACCGGTGGGGGTGGCCAGCATTTCTATTTCCTTTGGCCGGAAGGCGTAGCGGTGCGCAACTCTCAGAGCAGGATCGCTCCTGGGTTGGACATTCGCGGACAGGGCGGATATGCCGTGGCACCGCCTTCGCTCCACGTGAGGGGCGTCCGGTACGAAATCAACGAATCAGCCAACTTGCTCGTACCCTGTCCCGATTGGCTCCTATCCCTCACCCACGAGCCGAAAGGCGCACAGGCCAGGCAAAGCGCGCCATCGGCGGGCGCTGTGGTTGAACACCCCAACCGCACTCCCCATCTTGTCTCCCTTGTCGGAACCATGAACAAACGGGGCATGAACCCCGCCGCTATCGAAGCGGCCCTGCTCGCTGAGAACGCGGCAAAGTGTTCCCCGCCGCTTTCAGAGAGAAAGGTGCGAGCCATCGCGCGTGACATTCCCGCGCGTTATCCGAACCCGAAATCCGAACCGGAGGTAAAGCCAGTCTTGAAGCCTGATTTGCTCTGTCTTGCCGATGTTGAGGCGCGGCCTGTCGATTGGCTTTGGGAGCCATTCATCCCCGTGCGAATGCTTTCTATGCTCAGCGGCGATCCGGGCGCCGGGAAATCATTTATCGCTCTGGCCGTGGCCGCCGACCTGTCGTGTGGAAAACTGCGCGATGGGCGGACTCTGGAACCGGCCAGCACGCTCTACCTCAGCGTTGAGAACCCGA
The DNA here is from genome assembly GCA_021811745.1 of Acidobacteriota bacterium. The sequence continues at coordinate 156 of JAJZNH010000611.1, read as the reverse complement.
TCGCCGAAACGATCCGCCCACGTTTCGATGCGCTCGGTGGGGATGCGGCGCATTTCCACGTGCTCAAAGGGTCACTCAATGCCGCGGACGGCGAAGAGCAGCATGGAGGGGTGACGCTCGCCGATCTTCCTATCATTGCCGAGGCCCGCTCTCAGA
>JAJZNH010000328.1:3361-6536 GCA_021811745.1 Acidobacteriota bacterium | reverse complement strand
GCCGGCTGTATTCGCACGCGTGGCTGGGATGCGGAGATCATTGTGGTCAACGATGGCTCGCGCGACGCCACAGCGGAGATTGTGCGCGCCTTTGCCTCTTCGGCTCCCGAGGTCCGGCTGCTTGAAAATCCCGGCAATCGCGGCAAGGGCTACAGCGTCCGCTCCGGTTTGCTCCAGGCCTTCGGTGAGATTGTCATGTTTACCGATGCGGACCTGTCCGCGCCCATCGAAGAGGCGGAGGGACTGTTCGCCGCCATCGCCGCAGGCGCGGATATCGCCATCGGTTCCCGCTGGCTCGAGCGCAGCCGCCAGACTATCCGGCAGCCGCTCTACCGGCAGTTTTTCGGCCGCTGTTTCAACGCCGTAACCCGCTCTGTCATGGGACTGCCGTTTGCGGACACGCAATGCGGATTCAAGGCCTTCACGCGCCATGCCGCGCAGACGGTGTGCCAACTCCAGACCATCGAACGGTGGGGCTTCGATCCCGAACTTCTCTTCATCGCGCTCAAGCGGGGCTTTCATATTACCGAGGTTCCGGTAAGCTGGGCCCACGACGAGCGCACCCGCATCAGCTATCTCAAGGACGGCATGAGGATGCTCGAAGATATCGCCATCATCCGCTGGAACGCCCTCTTCGGCCACTACAACAAGCCAGTCGAGCACATTCACCGCGCCGGGGTTCTCAAATAGCGCACGCAAACGCCGCGATGGGCATCCTTTCGCGCCTGCCTGACTTTGGCGGGGCGTCGCCCCCGCAGCAGGATAGCCGAACTTTCGCGTGCGTCGTGAAAGGCGCTGAACCACAGTGGGTGCAAATCCCGCCCGGGAACTGATTCGCTCCACCCGGTAGCAATCGGAGGAGTCGTGGAGGAAACGAAACGGCTGAAGCCTCCGGTGTAGAGGGTCGCTTAGGCGACTTGGCGAGTCTGTAGACCGTGTCTTTTCGGTAGAGCTGCGTAAGTCAGAAGCAGTAACCTTGTGCGACCCAATAAAGCCAGTCTTCGATGGCCTGGGTGGTTGATTCATCGACGTCGATAGCTTTCAGCTGAGAGAGTGGCACAGCGATATTCCGATTCTTCCAGCGGGTCATCACGAGCATATAGAGGATTTATTCAATACACACAGGAACAGATCCAATGGCTTTTGCGTTCGCCGCGTCAATAAAAAACACGTACTCCACACGTAATCCGAAACTGCGTATCGGTTGGGTCGTGCGCTTCTCGCAGCGTTGAAAAGACAAGCAGCGATTTCCTTTCAATGCGGCTGGAATGTTCGAGTCCCTCTCCCTGGCCATCGCAGTTGCCATAGCTGGCTCCTGCAATGGCGCGGATACACACCAACCACCTCACTGCGACACGCCGCTGTGCTCAGATCGGTCAGCACCGGCATACGTGATGCTGATGCTGCTGTGAAGTGGAAGATCGCGCGACGAGGTCCCGGCGAGTATTCCATAGGTTCCGGCCGGAGATACCCAGCGGTGTTTCACTGGATCAAAGATCGAAAAGGATCGCCCGTTTAACGGGATGCTGACTTGCTTTGTTTCCCCCGGCGATAGATGAACCTTGATGAAACCACGCAGCTCATGAGGCGGCTCGCCATTGGCACGCGGCTGCTTTACATAAATCTGAACGGCCTCGGCGCCTTCGCGTTTTCCGGTGTTGGTGACGTTGAGCTTGACCTGCACACTTTGACGTTCTGCGCCCGCACCCAAATCCAGTTTCGCGGGTTCGACAACAAGATGGCTCAGCCGGAATGTGGTATAGGACAAACCGAAGCCGAACGGGAACAAAGGCGCAGTCCCGGTGGCATCGTACCAGCGGTATCCCACGTTCAGCCGCTCGCTATATACGGAGCGCCCTCCCACCCCGGGCCATTGCGCGGCACTAGCCGTAGGTATTGCGGTTGCCGTCCTGGGGAATGTTACCGGCAGTTTCGCTGAAGGGTTGAAGTCCCCATACAGAACGGCGGCGATCGCGTTGCCGTCCTCCTGCCCCGGATACCATGCTTCCAGGATTCCGGCAACCTTGCCGACCCACGGCATCAGAACAGGCCCACCTGTATCGAGCACCACGATTGTTCTAGGATTGGCGGCGGCTACAGTTTCGATGAGCAGATCCTGATTGTCAGGGAGTTCGAGATTGGGACGGTCTCTTCCTTCCCTCTCGTTGGTATGTACGAATACGATCGCCACATGCGCCTCTGCAGCGGCTTTTGCGGCCGTGGGCAGGTTGCTGCCATCCGCGTATGTTATGCGCGCGCCTGCTCTGGCGCGTTTGCGAATCCCTTCCAGCGGAGTGACGACATAGGGCGCTATGACCGCCGAACTTCCGCCACCTTCCGCCTTGGGCGCGGCGTCTCCTGCTGCGCCAATCACCGCGATGGAGCAATTGTCCCGCAGAGGAAGAAGGTTGGAATCGTTTTTGAGAAGAACCGTCCCTGCCTCGGCAACCTGGCGGGCAAAAGAATCGTGCTCTGGGCTCCGAACATTCGCAGTCCACATGCCCGTTTGTGTCTTGTCAAACAGTCCGAAGCGAAACATGGTAGCCAGAATTCTGCGCACATGCTCATCGATGGTGCCGACGCTCACTTTTCCGGCAAGCGCCGCATTTTTCAGCGCCGCGCCATAAAACGATCCGTCAGGCATCTGTTGATCGAGCCCATTGTTTGCCGAGTCGGCGGTCGAATGTGTCGCTCCCCAGTCGCTCATGACCCAGCCATCGAAGTGAAGTTCTTTTCTCAGCAGATCGCGCAACAGATGCGCATTCTCGCAGGAGTAGACCCCGTTGGTCTTCACATAAGCGCACATGAAGGTGCCCACGTGTCCCTCTCGAACCGCCGCCTCGAACGGTGGAAGATAGATCTCCTGGAGCGTCCTTTCATCTACAACTGAGTCTTCCTTGAAGCGGTCGTCCTCCTGGTTCATGGTCAGATACATATTGGCATCGGCAATCGGGCCTTGACTCTGAATCCCCTTGATTTCGGCTGCCGCCATCTTGCCGTTGAAGTATGGATCTTCGCCATAACTCTCGAACGTGCGGCCCCACTCCGGTACGCGAACTACGTCAATGGACGGAGCCAGGGCAACATTGGTCCCTTTGCCCCATTGCTCCTCTCCGAGCACCTTTCCGTATTCGTTCAGCAGGGTCGTGTCCCAACTGGACGCGGCGGCAATTGG
>JAJZNH010000328.1:0-3351 GCA_021811745.1 Acidobacteriota bacterium | reverse complement strand
GTGACAGAGTTCAGCCCAGCTGGTATATTATTGCAAACATACACTGTTGGTGGTTCGCCTGTGGGCATAGCCATAGATGCGTCAGGTAATGTCTGGGTGACGAATCATGGAGACGGCACTGTAAGCGAGATAGTGGACGTAGCACAAGGTCCCCAATACTTCCCATGCCAGTATTCAACGGCAGTTGGCAATACCTGTCCGCAGTTCCAGGGCGGCGGCAATTGGAGCTGGCAGCAAAGTCACATCCCGGGCTTTGTTTCCAACTCCCGCGCGTCCATCCGCCAAAGTGAGAGCGGGGATGCCCAGGCGAGGAATGGGCGGCACGTATCCCACGTATCCCTTGATAGGCAACCGGCAAGCCGGATTCCTGCGCTGGAGGCAGGGCTTTGCTCCATGCAGCATCGCGATCTTCTCGTCGAGGGTCATCTTCTGGATGAGAAGATTGGCGCGCTCTTCGGGAGAAAGAGAGCGATTCATCCAAGGCCGGGCTGCTTCCGCCGCGGCTTTCGCCCAGATCGGCGGTGCAACTCCAGTGCCGCGGCGCGGTTGAGACATTGCCGGCAGAAGGCCAAATGCCCCTAACACCATTGCGACGAATGAAGCTGTCGCGCCGACCCTGAAAGAACTGCTTCTCATGACTGCAAATCTCCCTTCGGCAGCACCCGCCAATTCCGTTACATGTTCGGCATCTTGACGGCTAATACGAGTGCCTGCGCCTCGGCCTTCGAATGCACCCGGCCGTTCTTTTCATATTGCGGACAAAACTAAGAATTTGTGTTCGTTTAGTAGCTAAAAGTTCATCGGAATGATAAGGCTAGTCGCTGTTGGACAGACTGTCAAGGACTGCTTGCGCAGTGCCGTCATTCAGTACACCGTATAACCTCAAGAGAATCCCCTGCGTGTGGGGATGGTGGATATGATTCGGCGATTTTGTGACCACCATTATTTATAAAGAAATGTCGAGGAGCGCCAATTCACGGTTTGGAGCTGAAGGCGGCCATCGACAGCCCGGCAGAGTTCCAAAGGTAGGTGCTTACCCAGGGGCTCCAGCCATAGCGGATAAAGCGAGGAGCTGTAACTTGCGGAGATGAGGCGATCACAGTATTTTTGCCTCCGGCCAACTCGATACGCGCTGTTGCAGGAAAGAAGTCACCATCAGCTCCTGCAACTTCAAAGTTGGCTAATGCGGCACCGCGGCTGGTGAGTCCCTCCGCATGTGCAAAGTAGGCTCGGATTGAGTTGCCCTCGACGGTTGCCCGGACGAAAAGCGGCGGCATACCTTCGATCGACTCGCCATACACTGTTTCTCTGGCTGCGAGCGCAAGCCGTTCGCCGACATCTTTCTTGTCGGGAGGGTGCAACAGTCTGTCTACGCCCAGATCGAGCGTCCCAACCATGGCTGTGTGGGAGAGGCTGAGGGTTCGCCGTTGCGCGTCACGAATCCATCCCCAACCGAGGCCGTTTTCCCAGCCCGGCAGTTGCACAAAGAGAAACGGAAAATTACCTTCGCCCCATGCCTTACGCCACGAAGTAATGACAGCCGGAAATATTTGCCGATAATCCCGGGGAAAGTTCTTGGCGTCGTTTTCCCCCTGGTACCAGATGACTCCCTTGATCGCCGTTTGGGTAAAAGGTGCGATCATGCCATTGAAAAGCCATGACGGATGATGTGAACCGTGAGTACGACGTCCTCCACTCGGCATGCGGTCCGCGTCTTCTTCTAGAAGGCGACTGGCTTGAATACCTTCCGCACTGACCCACGCAAGCGCGGGAGTTCCTCCCCAACTCGTGCTGATGATCCCTATGGGAATGTTTTCCTTGGCCTGGAGTGCGACGGCGAAGTAATATGCCACTGCCGAGATGGGCTCTGCCGTTTCCGGAGTGCAGGGTGTCCAATCCGCATTTGCGTCGTCGAGCCGTGTCGGGGAAGCTGCGTGCGCTTCATGCAAAAAGCGGATGAGAGGACGATTGGCGTGGGAGATCGCCTTATAGTCGTAGCTGTTGGGTGTTACAGGGAAGCCTCGAAGCGGAAACTCCATATTGCTTTGTCCGCTCGCCACCCAGACGTCCCCTATCAACAGATCGGTGCGCGTAACTGTTGAGGAGCGGGAACCGGAGACCGTGAGCGTGTACGGACCGCCCGCATGCTCGGGCTTCAATGTCACCTGCCAGGCCCCTGCTGCGTCCGCAGTCGTCGTTAGCGACTGGTCATGAAAACGAACCGTGATCGTTTCGCCAGCAGCAGCGTGCCCCCAGATGCGAATGGGTTGATCGCGTTGCAGAACAGCATGATTGCTGAGAATGTGGGGAAGAGTTATCTCGGCAAAGACAGGCGTGGCCAAGGCTAATAACAGAACAAGGATCCGTCGTTTCATAAGATTCTCCACACTGCTGGGCTCCTATGGAAGAGGCCCTGATTTGAGACAGATATTTCCCCGTAATTATGCCAGAGGCGCGAGACACATTGCAGTGGCGCGGAACTGGGCTGCATAGACTTTCGCGATATTCGAGTGGAGTGTCGCAACTCTAATCGAGTGCGAGCCAAAAGCATATCTGCGAAACTTGAGTGACTTTTCAGCACTGCACAGTCTCGGCTCAGTTCGGCTGCTCGGCATAGGTAATGCCTTCTGCAAGCTGAACGGCTTTGTCTCCGTTCACGGATCTCCTTCTTCGGCAGAGCTGTCTCCTCCTTTTCGTTGGAGCGGATCGATGATTGGTACCGTCCCAGAATCGCACTCGCGCTACGGCCATAAAGCCGGCGAATCCGCAACTCAGGAAAGGCCAGGCCGCGCCCGCGCCTATCGATAGCTTTGCTCGCAGCAGAAGGGAACATCCTTGTGTGGTAAAGTGCCTGGCCGCACTGCAGATAAGCATACCCGGCGGGCGCGGGTGGGCTTCGCTGGGGGGCCAACCATAAGATTGGTCTCCGGCGCGCCCGATCCAGCTAACCTTTCAGTGGAGATTAGAATAGGTCCGGTAAGTCTCAATGGTCGCAGTGAGCGGAGTGCCTGATACCCGGAATACCCTGAAGAGGATTTCAAAGTAAGGGAGTTTCGTGGCGTGGAGCTTTTTCTGGAAATTAGACAACTGGTCCTCCGAGAAGAGAAAATTCCCGCCTGCTTCAGTTGCTTCCGCATCGGTGCCCTCAATAAGCACAACACTGCCACTGTGGTATGAACTGGGCAGGTAAGCCACCACGCAATAGCCGTCGCTGGACCAGGTTGCAGTGTAAATCTTCTTCTCACCCGGGGCCGGCGCGCGGTTTGTCACCGTAGCCACGTCATTGTTATTGAATTTTGTAATAAAGTTTAAGCGGCTTTCGAATAATTCGCCCCAGGGATTTGTGAACGT
>JAJZNH010000261.1 GCA_021811745.1 Acidobacteriota bacterium | reverse complement strand
CGTCGAGGCCATGGCGAAAGCGGCGGCCGCGGCCGGCGTGCAGATCGTCACCGGCGACACCAAGGTAGTCGAGCGCGGCCACGGCGACGGCTGCTACATCAATACCGCCGGCGTGGGGGTGCTGCGGGATAACGTTGCAATAGGCCCGCATCGCGCCCAGCCCGGCGATGCCGTGCTCATCTCCGGAACCATCGGCGACCACGGCATGGCGATCATGAGCGTGCGCGAAGGTCTGGAGTTCGAAAGCCCCATCCGCTCGGATTGCGCGGCGATGAACGGCCTGATTAGCGAAGTGCTGGATGCGGCGGGCACGGCGGTTCATGTGATGCGCGATCCCACGCGCGGTGGGCTGGCTTCAACGCTCAATGAGATTGCCTCAGCTTCCGATGCGGGCATTGAGATTGACGAAACCAGGCTGCCGGTGCGCGAAGAGGTGCAATCTGCCTGCGAACTGCTGGGCCTTGATCCGGTCTATGTGGCTAACGAGGGTAAAGTCGTCTTCGTTGTCGCGCCCAAGGCAGCGGAGCGCGTGCTTGAAGTTTTGCGCGCTCATCCGCTGGGCTGCGAAGCAGTGCGCATCGGCCAGGTGACCGCGGCGCACAAACGCATGTTAGTTGCGCGCACTGCGATGGGCGCACAGCGTGTGATTCCTATGCAGATTGGTGAGCAGTTGCCGAGGATTTGCTAGTAGCTTCATCCGCGCATCGCTGTTACTTCAAGCACCTCTACCGGCTCGCCCTCGGGAAACTGGATCGGTACGCCGTGCTTCCATGCTGATTCAGTAAATGTTCCAAGATCCTTTCCAGTTATCACGGAATGTAACTTGTAGTTACCCGGGGGCAGCAGGGGTAACTTCACCGTAGCTTCCGCCGCGCCCGACTTATTCCGGAAGAGCGCAATCATACCGTTGCCGTTGCGGGCAAAACGCGCGAAGCCATCCCATGCCGCAGGTGTGGTTTGCAGCCAGTTGCCGAGCGGGAAGAAACTTTCGCTGATCTTGGTGCTTCTGCGCAGCTTTTTGAACCAGCTTATCCTTTCGTGATACCACTGTTGGTCGGCGGCGCTCAGCTGGCGCAGGTCGCCCAGCAGCACGGGCGCTGAGCCGATAGCAGTGGCGAAGCGCTCCTGAATCGGCTGCATATCCGCGTGCATATTGCCGATCAGCATCGCCTCCACCGGCATTGAGGCGGCGCGTTGATACAGCAGTTGCCGAACCTGCAATGGGCCTGCCGAATCCGGCTCCGCGTCGCCCACATTACTCATCCAGTCCAGATCGCCGGCTGCCAGCAGGCCCGCATCGATAATGTGCTTCTGCCCCCAAAGCTCGAAGGTGAGGTCGAGTAGCACATCCGGATGCTCCTCGTAGACCTTGCGAGTTACATAGGAGATGCCTTCATAGATCCGGTTGAGCGACTCGGACCAGTTCTCGTGATAGTGATCCCTGGCCCAGCAGCCGGGAGCTTCGCCATACGCATTGAATATCGTGGTCAGATCGAGCTTGACGTAAGCGAGGTGATAGCGCTCGATGGCGTCGTTGATGCGGTCTGCAACCGTCTCGCGATACGCCGATGCCATGCACATCACCGCCTTGGGACCGGCCGCCGTTCCTGTGATCTTAGGCGCTCCGCTCTGGTCGAGAGCAGCCCATTCCGGGTGATCGCGGTAGACTGCTGTCGAAGTTCCAATAGCGGCCATGGGCAGCCAAAGACCCAGCCGCATGCCGTGCGATGCAACCGCTTCGATGATTGACTGCAGCCCGCCGGGAAAAGCCTCCAGATTCACTGCGTTTTCGCCGTACTCCTTCTGCCATCCGTCGTCGATGGTAAAGACGTCCATGCCCATGGCGCCGGCGGCGGCGATCAACTCCATAACGATGTTGTGATTGATTCGCCGCGTGAATGGTTCCCAGGTGTTGTAGATCCACGGCGGCCCCTGTGCATCCACGCGCCGCTCCAGCACCTGCGCGGTGTAAGAGGGCAGCAGCCAATGCGGATCGTTGAAGCCCTCGCCGTTGCGGAACACCACCAGCGATGCAGAGGCCGTGGTGAATTGCTCGCCGCTGGCCAGCGCGCGCTCGAAAGGCATCAGATCGGTGTCATACATGACGCCAATCTGCACATGCTCCGCATCGTAGAAGCCGCTGATCTCGGTGCGCTTCATGCAGCCGGGCACTTCACTGAGAATGGCCATGCCCTGGCCCGTCAGGCCATTGGCGAGCAGGAGGCCCGCATCTTCCGAGCGCCCGGTATAGAAGATCTCGCGCGGAATCGCTCCGTACTGTGTCAGAAGCGTGGTTTCATCCTCGGGGCCCAGGGAGATTACGATGGCTTCGATGCTCAAATGAGTGATGTGCAGCACGGATGTGCCGGAGTTGCGCAGCACCAGATGCTTGCGGGTCGCTGGATGGCCATCATACACGCTGTAAACCACAGACACTTCCAGCGGAAGCTCGTTGTGGCGCAGATGAACGGTGAGCGCTCTACCGTTGGCCAGCGCGCTCTCGCCGGCATCCACCAGGCTGAACGATGCGCCTTCGCCGGCACAGCGGCGCCCGTTGCACACAAATGAAAACTCCTGCGACCTGCGCATCTTTTCCGGCGCGATGAAATCTGAATGCGTTGCGAGATCGGAGAACCGCTGGGTGAACAATCCTGTCTGCGGTTGGAAGGCAACGGTTCTCGTGATGAGGTCATTGCCGATGGTCCAGGTCTTGCCTGAGCCTGCCGCGGCGGCATTCTGCTGCGCGCTGGCTGCTTCGCTGAAATTCCACGGCAGCCACAGACGGCTTGACGCCAACAGCAATCCGTTTTGAACCAGCCTTCTTCTGCTGACCGTGCCTGCGCCTGTGTCATCGCTCATCGTACGCGCCTCCATTCGAACATCGTTCCGGTGCGACCGAATGCTATCACAGCAGGCAACCGGCAATATCCTGGCGGAGTATGCGGCGCGACGAGTAGCCCGAATCTCCACATGGATCCTGCATCAACATCACTGGGCGCCCCGGGTCTCGCTTTTGAGACCCGGGAGAGCCAAACAATTTAGCTCATAAAAACGCCCGCCATCAACGATGCCGGAGTATGGGTGGCCAAGTTCTGGTTTGCCGTGCCGGGGAAGGCGTGGGAAGATACAGCCCACTTCTCAAAATCGAGAAATGGGGCACCCAAATTTCTTTGGTGAAAGCGGAATCAAGACGTGGGCTGTCCGCCAGGAATCGTGAGTCATGAGACCTAATTGTTCTCTTTCAAGTCATTGTTAAGTACCTTGGTGATTGGCTATCTCCGACATCAGAAAAAATTCGCTAAAGTCCTCAAAGTTACAACTCTACATTAGAAGTAGCTAAGACCGCGGAGCGCCGCCGGATCTGGCTTGCCGTCTCCCTGGTCCTGAAAGGTAGATCACCCGACATTGGCACGACTTGCATTTTGTCTGGCCGGAGCGCTTGCGCTCGCGGCATCGGCCTCGTGCGCTCTGGCGCAGACCCCGGCCATGCGCGCCGCACTGCCCGTCGACGAGAGCCGATCGGTGACGCTCGCGGGGAATGTGTACCCACTGGCGCGGCCGGAGTTCGACCGTGGCGTGGTGAACGATGCAACGCGTCTTAACCGGATGATGCTGGAGTTGAAGCTGCCCGCGATCCGGCAATCGGCGCTCGATGCGCTCGTAGCGGCGCAGCACGATCCGGCGTCGCCATCCTTCCATAAATGGCTTACGCCGGTGGAGTATGGCGAGCGCTTTGGCGCCAGCGCGCAGGACGTGGCGCGGGTGGCGGTGTGGCTACAGGGGCATGGCTTCACGGTAGAGGAGGTCGCGGTGAGCCGCCGCGTGGTGATCTTTTCCGGTACGGCGGGAGATGTCCTCGATGCCTTTCACACGGAGATGCATCGCTACCGGGTGGGTGGGATTGCGCACATTGCGAACGCGCAAGATCCGCAGATTCCCGAGGCGCTGGCCAGCGTGGTGAGCGGAGTGGTTTCATTGCACGACTTTCGGCACATCTCGGAGATAGCGGGTGCGGCATTGCAACCGGGCACAAAGACTGCGGCGAATCCGCTTTATTCAGCCGGAGGCACACATTATCTATTCCCAGCCGACTTCGCCGCCATCTACGATCTGAATCCTCTCTATGATGACCGAATCACGGGAGCTGGCACATCCATTGCCATTGCGGGACGCAGCAACGTCAAGCTGAGCGACGTGGCGGGCTTTCGCTCCATCTCCGGCCTGACGGCAAGCACCCCGCAGGTGATTCTGCCGGGAGCGGATCCGGGGCTGGTGGCGGGCGATCAGGACGAGTCGACGCTGGATGTTGAGTGGGCCGGAGCAGCGGCGCCGGTGGCGGCAGTGAAACTGGTCGTGGCGGCGTCCACGGCTACGTCGGACGGCGTGGATCTGGCCGCACAGTACATCGTGAACCACGCGCTGGCGCCGGTGGTTGAAGTGAGCTATGGCAGCTGCGAGCGCGAGATGGGTGCCGCGGAGCTTGGCTTCTACAACAGCTTATGGGAGCAGGCTGCCAGTCAGGGGATGAGCGTGATTGTTGCCTCGGGTGACGCGGGCGCGGCCGGCTGTTCGGAGGGGGCCGACGCGGCTGGTTCAGATGCCGCGGTGAATGGGCTCTGCAGTTCACCGTATGCGACATGTGTGGGCGGGACGGAGTTCGACGAAGGTTCGAATTCGATGCAGTACTGGTCCTCAAGCAACTCCGCAAGCTATGGATCGGCGCAGGGCTATATTCCCGAGGAGGTATGGAATGAAAGCGGATCAAACGGCGGGGCCGGTTTGTGGGCCTCCGGCGGCGGAGCGAGCCTGGTTTACGCGCAGCCTGCCTGGCAGGCGGATGTGAGCGGTGCCAGTGCAGCCAATGGCATGAGAGCGGTGCCGGATGTGGCCATGGCGGCGGCCCAGCACGATGGATACTTCGAATATGAAAACGGTGCTGTGCGCGTCGTCTCGGGGACATCCGCGGCCGCCGCGGCGTTCGCCGGCGTGATGGCTCTGGTGGTCGAGAGCCAGGACGGGAAGAGGCAGGGAAACGCGAATATGAGCCTGTATAAGTTAGTCAACGCCGAGCGTAATCCATTTCATGCAACCCCATCGGGGAGCAACAGCGTGCCGGGCGTGCAGGGGTTCATCGCCAGTGGTGCGGACTACAACCTGGCCACCGGCCTGGGCTCTGTGGACGGCGCGGCGCTGGTGAGCGCCTGGGGTTCTGGATCTGCCGCAAGCGGCTCAGGCGCGAACTTTGCGCTGACGGCTTCAGCCGATAGCGGAACGGCTCTGGCAGGTCAGACGCTGGCGTTCAACGTCAGCGTAACGGGCAGTGGTTCCTCGGCTGATGGCGTCACGTTTACGGCGGCTGCGCCCGCCGGTGTAAAGGTTTCAGTTCAGCCGAAGACGATTGTTCCCGGAGCTGCCGTATCGGTGACCATCACGGTGGATTCCGCGGCAACGGCAGGCAAGTGGAATGTCACGCTGACAGGTTCCAATTCTTCAGGATCGCGCACGGTCACGTATGCGCTTACCGTGATGCCGCCTCCCACGCTGGCGCTGGCCGCCTCGCCCGGCGCTCTTGCCCTGGCTGACGGCAGTTCCGCCACGCTCGTCCTGACAGCGGTTACAGGAGGAGCCTTTAGCGGTGGGATTCAGTTCTCGGTCAGTGGCTTACCGGCAGGCGTCTCGTACCGCTGGTCTGCGAATCCGGCCGTGCCGGCATCCGGCACGAGCACAACTACGGTGGCGCTAATCCTGACCACGGCAGCCCGCGCTCCAGCCTGGTCGGGCAACTTCGCGGTGACGGCCTCGGGCGGCGGACTGGTGTCCTCGCTCAATGTCCCCTTGCAGGCCGGGCGACGGCCGGGGTGTTCCTTCCTGCTCCATTCGCTGCGCTCGCGATGTCCCGCATCGCCGCCGTTACCCGTGCGCGTGCCGATTTTGCTGGCACCGTTCAGGTGAGTATGCGAGCGCCTGTGTGTCTGACGGATCGGATGCAGATGACGCCGAAAACCTCTCAGGCGAAGCGAGCGAATGCCTGCTCAATCCGGCCAGGGATGGAGGCGGTTGTGTCGTGGAGCGTGTAATTGATTTCGAGCACGGTGGCGGGAGGCGCGGCAAGCGCCTTGAGCGCTGCGGCGGCGGCCGGCCAGTCGATGCTGCCGTCGCCGGGCCACAGGTGCTCGTCCTTCACGCCGTGGTTGTCGTGGACGTGCACGGAAACGATCCGGTTACCAAGTGTGGCGATGGCGTGCGCGACGCCGACGGTAATGTGGGCATGACCGAGGTCGAGGCAGACACCGATGTTATGGAGGTGGCCCAGCTCAAGGATCAGGAGCAGATGCTCGGGCGTCGTCGGCTCGCTGAGCAGGTTTTCAACGAGTAACCGGACACCGAGGGGCCGGGCAAATGCGCCCAGGTGTTCCAGGGCGGTATGCGCGTACTCGATGGTGCGCTGCGACCACGTGTCGGTCCGCTCGCCCAGGTGGACGACGAGGTTGCGGAAAGGAACGTGCTCGGCGGCTTCAAGAGCGCGCTTGATTTCGTCCATGGCGGCGAT